>JAFXOB010000222.1 GCA_017529005.1 Elusimicrobiota bacterium | reverse complement strand
TATATAATTTGGCAACCGTTTTATGTATTTGTGAGATATTGAAAAAAACTTTAACAAAAATAAAGTTCAGTGTAATAAAAACAGTTTGTAAAAATATAAAATGGCCTGCAAGATTTGAGTTAAAAAAAATAAAAATAAACGGCAACAATTGTTCTTTTATAATAGACGGAGCACACAATATACAGGCAACAGAGAATTTCTTATCTTTATATAAAGAGTCTCCTTTTTATAAAAAAGAAACGAAATTACTTTTTGCGGTTATGCAAGAGAAAGATTTTAAGACGGTTATAAAAAAAGTTGCAAAAAATTTTTCCGATATAAGTTTATTAAAGGTTAATAACTCAAGAGCCGTAAATATAAAAGTTTTAAAAAAAGAATTTTCAAAATACATTGATAAAAAAAACATTTATACTTATGATACGGAAAAACAATTTTTTGCTAATATAAAAAACAATGATGTTTATATATGTTTAGGTTCCTTTTATTTGGCGGGAACAATATTAAATTTTGTAGAGGAAACAAATGGCTAATTATTACCTTGGCGTTGATATGGGCGGAACATTAATAAAAATAGCAATAGTTGACGATAAAGCTAATGTTATAGAAGAAAGTGTTGTAAATACGGATATAAATGCAAGTCCTAAATCCGTTATAGAAAACATAACCGAAGTATTCAAAAAATTCAAATATTATAACAAGGTAAAAACCATAGGTATCGGTATTGCCGGCGATATTGATTTTAAGCAGGGTATTGTAAGAATTTCCCCTAACCTGCCTAAATGGAATAAAGTTCAATTAAAAAAAGATATTGAAAAAATAACAGGCAAAACCGTTTATGTTGATAATGATGCCAATACTGCCGCAATCGGTGCATATTGGCTTGATATTAAAGCTAAAGCGGACAATATGATTTGTGTTACATTGGGAACAGGTGTCGGCGGCGGAATAATAATAAACAAAAAACTTTTCAGAGGTAATAACGGAACTGCCGGCGAAATAGGACATATTACGGTAATTCCCGACGGAAAGAAATGTAATTGCGGAAATTACGGATGTGCGGAAACTTATATCGGTGTAAGACACATTGTAAAAGAAACAATAGATTTACTTAAAACAAACAAATCAAAATATATATTAAAATTGGCAAATAACGATATTGAACAGATAACCCCGAAACTTCTGTCTCAAGCTGCGGAAAAAGGTGATTTGGTTGCAAAAAAAGTTTGGAATAATGCAGGAGAAAAGCTGGGTATATTACTATCCGACATTATAGATTTTTTTAATCCGGATTGTATTGTTTTGTGCGGCGGAATAAGTAATGCCGGAGATTTAATTATTAAACCTGCTAAAGAACAAATAAAAAAGAGAGCATTTAAAACGGCTGCAAAAGCTTGTAAAATTGTCGTTTCCAAATATACAAGCAAACTCGGTGTTGTAGGTGCGGCAATGCTTGTAAAAAACTAACAAATGTTTCATAAAAAAATAATCTTCTTATTATTAATATTATGTTTATCTTTTATATTTGCTCCTGATTTGTTTTGTGCTTATGAAGTAAATATAAAAGCTGATTCGTTAACATATAAACAAGATGACGAAATTATAACAGCTTCCGGAAATGTCGAACTTGAATGGACAGGCAAAATAATTAAGGCCGACAACATTGAAATGCATATAAAAGAACAAAACCTTCAGGCGGAAGGGCATGTAGAGCTTTCCGAAGAGAAAAGTCTTTTACTGTCCGATAAAATTCAATATGATATGGCTAAAGAACACGGTGATTTGGAAAACACTTTCGGAACATCTTCGTCTATATATTTTAAAGCCGAAAAGATGATAAAGGTATCTTCTGATACTTACGAAATAGAAAATGTTAAATTATCAAACTGCGATTTGGATGATCCCCACCATTATGCTTTTGCCAAAAAAGGAATTTTTATAGTAGATAAAAAGATAACAATTTATAAAGCTACTTATTATGTAGGCAAAGTACCTGTTTTTTATTTTCCCAAATATACAAGGAATTTGGCAGGTTCCGACAGCAAATTCAGTTATGAAATAGAACCGGGATACACTAATGACGGCGGAATATCGGCAAAAGCTAAATTAAAATATAAGTTTACGGATAAATTGAATTCCGCCCTTTTGTTGGATTATTTAGGAACAAAAGGTGAAGGTATAGGGCTTGAAACAAATTATTACGATAAAAATAATATTAAAGCCACTTTATATGCTTACGGAACGCAAGACAGAAAAGAAGATTCTCAGAGATGGAAAATAAGGCCGTCTTATTGGCAAAGAATAAACGATTTGTGGACTATACAATCTCATGCTGAATTTGTAAGTGATTCTTATTTTAACAACAGATATTCCATGGATGATTGGGACAGAGTATTAAACAAAAGAAGATCTTATATATCCGTCACAAGACAAAGCACAAAATCCAATTTAAGAATAATGTCTGAATTATATCAAATATATAATCCTATAACCGACAAAATTCAAAACGGTTCTTATTTGATCTTACCTCAAGTTTATTATTCTTTATATCCCGCAAAAACATTAGGTGCATTGAGCAGTTTTACTTTCAATTTTGAAAACAAAACAAATTATGAATACTTCTTTGAAGGTGAAGATTATGATTACAGACGAATCAGTGCAATTGCCGATTATAATATAACAAAAGATTACAGAGTAACAAAAAAAATGACCGTAAAACCCACATTGGGAATTAACGGAACTTTTTATGACAGTGTTAACCCGGAAGATGACGACAAAAACTTTACTACAAGGTACTATGGTTCTTTAAATACAAGATACAGACTTACATGGTGGATGGATTGGAACTTATCTTATGAAGCAAAATTAAGGTCTGATATTAACAGATTAAATATAGATACCGATTCATTTGATAAAGGCGTGGAAAAACATGCAATAATGTTTAATAATTACATATATACAAACTCTAATTTAATTATAAGAAATGTTACGGGATACGATCTCAGGAATATAGAAGATTTAGGATATATTGATTGGTATCCTCTTATTACGGAATTAACTTATGTTCCGACATCAAAAGTAACATTATATTTTAAACAAACTCAAGATTTGCATCCTTTTAAATTTAATTCCGTTCAATTTGATTCAATGTTCGGTAAACTTGAAAGATTTTATTTTAAGTTTTCGGCATTTTATTATGAAATAAGACCGGATGAAGTTGATTTGGTTTCCGGTATAGGTTTTTGGTTAAACTCTAAATGGAGACTCGATTATCTTATAAGAATAACATGTAATTATGAAGACGATATTGAATGGTCTAAAAGAGATCAGGAATTAAAAATATACAGAGATTTACATTGCTTTAATTTAGGTGCAAGTTTCAGACTTAGAGAAGAATATTTTGAATTCTATTTTAAGTTTGAAATGAAATCAAATGTCCCCACCCTCACTAAAAAAGACGGAACCAAAGAAATAGATCAAGAGTTCTATCCGTGGAGATAAAAATTTGCGAAACAAATTTTGAGGCACGGATGTATAAGTTTTTCATAACAAATCATTTCTTATTATAAATTTACTTACTGTTATTCTGTGAACCTTTAATATTCTTGCTATTGCAGATTTAGATACTTTATTCCGTAATAATTCTTTTATTTTATGTTCTTTACCTGTTAGCTTTAATACTTTATTCTTACTCCCTACAGGTCTGCCTAATATTTTACCTTCTGCTTTTAATCTTGCTAATGCTTCTTTTGTCCTTTGTGATATTAAATTCCTTTCTATTTCCGCTGATAATCCAAAAGCAAAAGCCAATACTTTACTTTGTATATCTGCTCCTAATCTGTAATTGTCCTTAATAGTCCATACTTGAACTTCTTTATTCATACATTGATGTAAAATACTCATTACCTGTAATAAGTTTCTGCCTAATCTTGATAATTCCGAAGATATTACAATATCCCCTTTCTTTAAATGTTTTAATAATTTACCTAACTTTCTTTTATCTAACTGTTTGGTTGATCTTATTGTTTCTTTTACCCAATAATCAATATTAATGTTGTTTCTTTTGGAAAATTCCTCAATTTCAAACCTTTGATTTTCTGTTGTTTGTTTATCCGTGCTTACTCTGATATAACCGTAAATCATTTTCCCACTCCTTTGTTATAAAAAATAGTAAGCTTTTTATAACAAATTTTGCTCATATTTATTGAGGGATAGAAACAGCAAAGACAAACGACAAGATTCCGTATCAAGTACGGAATGACAGACTTTTTTAGACCTTAAGATTTTGTGTACCTTGTTCTTAGCTCTCAAAGGATTTTCAAATTTTAAGCTATAACGAAAATTTTAATAGTTTTTGTCGTTGCAGTTTGTCGTTAAGACCTTAAGATTTTAGGTTAGGATGAAGCAACTAACGAATGAAGTGTATATGGATCCCGTAAGGGCATACTCGATTGAGTTAGTTGCGATATTATAACCAAAATATTAAGGTCGCTATAAGTCGTTTAGATTTACTTTAAAGTAAATCTGTTTGTGTTTATATGGCAAATCGCCATTGCAAGAGCATCCGCCGCATCATCCGGTTTCGGTATTTCCTTCAATCCAAGCATAGTTTTTACCATATGCTGCATTTGATATTTATTTGCAAGACCGTAACCTGTTAAAGCCATTTTTATTGTTCTCGGGTTATATTCGAATAAAGGAAGGTCTTTCGTTACTACGGCAGATATTAAAGCACCCCTGGCTTGCCCGATAGTTGCTATTATTTTAGAACCTTTTAGGAAAAAAATATCTTCCATAGCAACTACTTCAGGTTTATATGTATCTACAATTTTTTGAGTTTCTTTGAAAATAAATTTAAGTCTGTCGGCTAAAGAGTCTTTCGGGTATGTTTTCATACAGCCGTAAGCTATACAGGAAAGTTTATCTGTTTGACCTTTATATACTACACCCCAGCCGGGCATAGCCAAGCCGGGGTCTATTCCTAATACTATCATTATGCTCCGTATTTTTCCATATCTTCTTTAGATATATCAAAATTTGAATAAACATCTTTTACATCATCGTGTTCTTCCAATTCATCCAACAATTTTAACATATGTTCCGCATTGTCACCTTCAAGCTTAACATAGGTTTGAGGAATCATTGTTATTTCGGATTCCGCAACAGGTATATTTTTAGCTTTTATTGCATCTAAAACAGCATTAAAATCGTTTGTTGTCGTATATATTTCATAACAATCATCTTCTGCAACAAAATCTTCCGCACCTGCATCCAAAGCTATTGTCATAATAGTATCTTCGTCACCTGCGGATTTATCTATTGAAATAAAACCTTTCTTTGAGAACATCCAACCTACACAACCGGATTCTCCCATACTTCCGGAATGTTTTGAAAATATTTTTCTTATTTCGGAAGCTGTTCTGTTTTTGTTATCCGTAGTGGTTTCCACTATTAAAGCTACACCTGCAGGACCGTAACCTTCATAAGTGTTTTCTTCATAAACTGCACCGGGAAGTTCACCTGTTCCTCTTTGAATGGCTTTCTTTATATTATCTTGAGGCATATTTGCTTCTCTTGCATCGTCAACAGCTTTTCTTAATCTTGCATTGTTTTCAATAACTCCGCCGCCTTCCTTAGCTGCAACAACAATTTCTCTGATTATCTTTGTAAAAATTTTACCCCTTTTTGCATCCGTAGCTGCTTTTTTGTGTTTAATACTTGCCCACTTATTATGACCTGACATGATAAAAACCCCTCTTATATTTAATATTTTAATCTAAAAATTTGTTGCCCGGTACTGCTGAAAGCTCTTCTTGAAACTTTTTTACCGTTAACATAAGTATCAACATACAACGGAATTTCCGAATTATTGTTACTGTATATTCTGGTATCACCGTTTAACTTATTATTTTGATATTTTTTTATTTCATTTATACTGCCGTCTTCATAATATGTTTTAGATTCACCTTCCAGTTTATCTTGAGAATAATTATATTCCGCTTTTAATATACCGCTTGAATAATATTCTTTACTGTATCCTTCTTTTTTACCGTTATAATATTCTATTTCTTTTTTAGGTTTTCCCGTAACCAAATATTCTTTATATAATCCGTCTAACTTTCCGTCTGCATAATGAGCAGAAGAAAGAAGAGTTCCCGACGTTGAATATTTTTTTAATACTCCGTTTAAAATACCGTTTTTATAATTTGATTCTGTCTTTTTATTACCGTTTTCATAATATTCGAAAACCTTTCCTTCCAGAACACCGTTTTTATAATTTTTTACCGTAGCAACAGTTTTTCCGTCGGAATAATATGTTTTATTTACACCTTCAAGTTTTCCTGCATTATAATTGTTTTCCGATACTAACTTACCGTCAACATCATATTGTTTTATAAGACCGTTAGGTAATTCACCCTTAACCGAAACAACTTCACCTTTTTCATTTAAAAACTCTTTTGCTATTACTTTATTTTTTAAAATATAGTGATATTCCGTAGGTTTGCCGTCAACAGAAGCTGCTACTTTTTTTTCAGTAAATATAACCTCATCTTTTGCAACCTGGTCCCCTGCTTCCGTTGCTTGTACGGATTTTGTACTTGAACAAGAACAAACAAATAAACTGCAAACAAAAAAAACTATTAAGAATAAACTAATATTCTTCAATATTTTACTCCCTTGCTTTTCCTTTTTAGTTTATTATGTTCCAAAACTTTAAGTGCCATTATAGCTTTTTGCAATTCTCTTTCCGCCATTTCGTTATTTACATTTTCTTTTTTCTTTTTCTGTTCGTCGGCATATCGTTTTGCTTTTTCAATTAAATTGTCATCTATATCTTCACTTCTTACAGCAAAATCGGCAACAACACTTACCATATTTTCGGATACTTCCAAAAAACCTCCGGATATTGCGATAGTTTTGTTTTCTCCCGTTTCCGGTACTATTTCAAGATCTCCCTGTGCAAGAGTTGTTATTAAAGCAGTATGACCTGCAAGTATTGTAATTAAACCGGATGTTGTAGGAAATGTTGCCTGTTTAACATTTCCGCTAAAAACACTGCCTTCAGGTGATAAAATATCTAATTTATAAACATTAGCCATTATTTATTAGCCCTTTTTACAACTTCTTCTATTGTTCCTGCCATATAGAAATGTTGTTCGGATATATCGTCATATTTTCCTTCAATAATTTCCTTAAAACCTTTTACCGTATCTTTTATTTTAACATATTTTCCTTCAAGCCCGGTAAATGTTTCTGCAACAAACATTGGTTGTGTTAAGAATTTTTGAATTTTTCTTGCTCTTGCTACGGTTAACTTATCTTCATCAGATAATTCATCCATACCCAAAATAGCAATAATATCTTGTAAATCTTTATATTTCTGTAATATTTTTTTAACGTTCATTGCAACTTCATAATGATCTTTTCCTACTGTGTTAGGATCAAGAAGTCTTGAAGATGATGTTAACGGGTTAACAGCAGGATAAAGACCTTGTTCCACAATTGATCTGTCCAATGTAATTGTTGCATCCAAATGCGAGAATATTGTTACAGGTGCAGGATCTGTATAATCATCTGCAGGAACATATATTGCCTGAACGGATGTAACAGAACCTTTATTTGTTGATGCTATTCTTTCTTGCAATTCACCCATATCTTGTGCCAAGTTAGGTTGATAACCTACGGCAGAAGACATTCTACCTAGTAAAGCAGAAACCTCACTACCTGCCTGAGCAAATCTATAAATATTATCTATAAATAAAAGAACATCTTCATTTTTTTGATCTCTGAAATATTCTGCCATTGTAAGACCGGTTAAAGCAACTCTCATTCTGCTTCCGGGTGGTTCATTCATCTGTCCGAATACAAGAACGGTTTTATCCAAAACGTTGGATTCTTTCATTTCCATCCACAAATCTGTACCTTCTCTTGTTCTCTCTCCTACTCCGGCAAATACGGAATGTCCGTCATGTTCCATAGCTATGTTTCTTATGAGCTCTTTAACAACAACGGTTTTACCTACTCCGGCTCCACCGAATATACCGATTTTTCCGCCTTTTGTAAACGGTGAAATCAAATCTATAACTTTTATACCTGTTTCAAGAATTTCAGGTGTAGTTTTTTGTTCCGAAAGTTTCGGTGACGGTTTATGTATAGGTGCAAATTCACTTTCTTTTTTACTTATTTCACCCAATCCGTCTACAGCTTGTCCTAAAACATTAAATATTCTTCCTAAAGTTTTTTCTCCTACCGGAACAGATATAGGAGCATTTGTTCTCAAAACTTTATCTCCTCTTTTTAATCCGTCAGTAGAACCCAATGCTATTGTTCTTACCTCAAAGTTATCCATTTGGAACATTGTTTCCAAAACAAGTTTAGAACCGTTTTTCATTGTTATATTAAGAGCTTCGTAAACTTCAGGTGTTTCTTCGTTGAATCTTACATCAACAACAGCTCCTTGAACTCTTATAACAAACCCTTCACCTTTATTAATCTTTTCCATACCTATATCCTCTACTTTCTATACTTTTCGTCGTTAAATTGCTTTAATGTATTTGTCCGTTTGCCAAATCAAGAATTTCATTGGTAATCTTTTCTTGTCTTGACTTATTATAAATTATCGTTAACGATGCCGATATTTCTTTTGCATTTTCATTTGCATTGCTCATTGCAGACATTCTTGCAGCCTGTTCACTTGCATAAGCATTCATTAACATATTATAAAACACAGCTTCAAAATAATAAGGAATCAATCTATCTAGAACGTCTTTTGAAGAAGGTTCAAAAATATGATCCCCTTTATTTACAAAATGCTCATCTCTTTCTATCGGTGCAAGAATCTTTGTTACGGCTTCTTGAACCAAACGATTTTTAAAATTCGTATAAATAATTTCTACTGAAGATATTTCTTTTGTTTCATATAAGTTTTGCATAATCTTCAACATAGGAAATATGCTTTCATATTTAGGAAAAGAAGATCCCATATTAAAAGATGCTTTAACATTATAACCGTTCTTTATACAAAAAGTTTGTGCTTTTTTACCGATTGTAACAACATAATCGTCTTTTGTTACATTTGTATAAACCTGTTTATATATATTTGCAAGTAATCCGCCACATAAGCCTTTATCACTTGAAATAACATAAACCAGTTTTCTTTTAGCATTTTTATTTAAACCGATAAAAGAAGAATTTAAAGCTATATCACTATTTTCAGCTAAAATTTTTTGAACGATAAATTTTACTCTATCCGCATAAGGTTTATTCTTCTCAACGGCAGACTGAGCTTTTTTTATCTTTGAAGCAGCAATCATCTCCATAGCTTTTGTTATTTGAGCTATGCTGTCGGATGTTCTTATTCTTTTTTTTACTTGTTGTAAATTTTCTGCCATTGTATTATCTCATTAAATTGTTTTTTTACATTCCATTATCGCGTTTTTAAGTTCTGATAATGTTTGTTCGTCTAATTTTTTGTTTTCGCCCAACTTTTTAACCAAATCTTTATAATTTAATTTTACGAACTCAATAATTTTATTTTCCACAGACATTATGTTATCTATATTAACATCATCCAAACAACCTGATGTTGCAGAATATATTGCAATTATTTCGGATGCTTCATCATAAGGTTTATATTGAGGTTGTTTTAAAACTTCGGTTAAAACTTTACCTCTGTTAATTTTCTTTAATGTATCTTCATCCAAATCACTGCCGAATTGTGCAAAGCTTTGTAATTCTCTAAACTGTGAAAGTTCAAGTCTTACAGGACCTGCCAATTGTTTCATAGGTTTTGTTTGTGCAGCACCACCTACTCTGGATACTGACAAACCTACGTTAAGAGCTGGTCTTACACCAGCGTTGAATAAATCTCCTTCAAGATATATCTGTCCGTCTGTAATAGAAATAACATTTGTAGGAATATATGCTGAAACATCGTTTCCTTGAGTTTCTATTATAGGAAGAGCTGTTAAAGTCCCTCCACCATTTTTATCCGAAAGTCTAACTGCTCTTTCAAGTAATCTTGAATGTAAATAAAAAATATCTCCAGGATAAGCTTCTCTACCTGCAGGTTTTTTGAGCAACAAAGATATTTGTCTGTATGCCCAAGCATGTTTTGTTAAATCGTCGTATACAACAAGAACATCTTCACCTTTTTCCATAAAATATTCACCGATTGCACAAGCTGCAAAAGGTGCAATATATTGTAACGATGCAGGATCTGAAGCAGTTGCCGAAACTACTATTGTGTAGTCCATTGCACCGGCATCTTTAAGTTTTGCAACAATTGATGCAACGTTTGATCTTTTTTGACCGATTGCACAATATATACAAATAACTCTTTTTAATCCCAAATCCAATTTTTTCTGATTGATTATAGTATCTATTGCAATTGCTGTTTTACCGGTATTTCTGTCGCCGATAATAAGCTCTCTTTGACCTCTTCCGATAGGTATCATGGCATCAATTGCTTTAATACCTGTTTTAATAGGTCTGTCAACAGGGCTTCTTTCAATAATACCTGCTGCAATTTTTTCCAAAGGATATAATTTTCCGTCGGTAATTTTTAATTCTTTTTCAACTAAAGGCTTACAAGTAGGATCTATTACTCTACCTATCAATTTATCTGAAACGTTGATACCGAGAATTTTTCCGGTTGTAACAACTTTCATTCCTCTTGTAACTTCAGTTTCGGATAACAATACTATATATACAGCATCTTCATCCAAATTTAAAACTAACCCTTTAGCTTTATTTTCAAATTCAACTTCTTCTCCGTAACCTACACCGGAAAGACCTGTTGCTTTAACGATACCGTCTCCTACTGTTTCGACGATACCGTAATTAACTAGTTCCGGATTAATATCTACGGAATTAAGTTTTTCTTCTATTTGTTTTATAAGTTCTTCTGGTTTCATAGACTCTCTCTCAAATCTTTCATTATTTTTACAATCATATTTGTTACCGTATAGTCCAAAATATAATCGCCGAATTCAAATTTTATTCCCGCACCTACTTCTTCATCTGCTCTTACATATACAAGTTTTTTATCGGGAAACATTTTTTGAATTTTTTCTTTAGTAATTTGCGACGGATTTCCGGCATATTTTACAATAACGGATTTTTCCTTTAAAAAAGCAGATAAATAACTTATAAAAAGTTTTAATTCTCTCTTTGATAAATTTTTATTTATCCACTGAGAAACCGTATCCGATATTTCACCGGTTTCAACTATAGATAATGCTAATTGTTTAATTTGTTGTTTTTTCATATCCGCCGTTTTCTATTTTTTCTACAGCTTTGGATAAAATTGCCGTTTTATCCTGTTCCGTAAAAATTTCAGATAATATTTTTGATACTATTTTTTTAGATAAATCCACAGACATTGAACCTACTTGTTTACTTACCTTTTCAAACTCTGTTTGAGCCTGTTTTTTTGCATTATCAACAATTTCGGCAGCCTGTTTTTTTGCATCTTCAGAAGATTTTTGTTTTAAACTTTCCGAAGATTTTTTTGTATTCTCTAAAATTTTATCAGCATCAATTTTTGCTTCTTTTAAAATTAATATTTTTTGATTGTCTGCATCTGCCAATGCTTTTTTTGCATTTTCAGCATCGTCAAGACCTTGCTTTATTTTGGTTTTTCTTTCTTCCAACATATTTGCAATTGGTTCATACAAAAACTTTTTTAAAATAAACAATAATATAGCAAAGTTTATTATCTGTGCTATAAAAAGTTTACCTTCCAAACCGAATAAATTTAATATACCTGTTAATGTTTCCATAAAATTACTTCATAAATGCAAATATTAAGCAGTAAATAGCTATAGATTCAGCAAATGCCATAGCTATAAGCATATTTACCATTATTTTACCGGAAGCTTCCGGATTTCTACCAATTGCTTCTACAGCTTTTGCACCAATTAAACCAATACCTAAACCAGGTCCTAAAGCACCTATTGCAATAATAATACCGCCAGTCAATGAAATAACCATCTTTACTTCCTCCTAAAAACGTCTTCTTTTTTGTTTATATTTTAATGTTGTTTTTCAACCATTATACTCATAAATGCCATTGTAAGCATGGCAAAAACTATTGCCTGAATAACAGCAACCATTAATTCCAACATCATAAAAGGTATAGGAACACAGAAAAACGGCAAAGGAATTCCGAATAAGCTCATAGATGAAATCGTACCCATAACACTTTCCCCGGCAAATAAATTTCCAAACAACCTGCAAGACAAAGATATAACTTTTGTAAATTCGCCTATAAATTCCAATGTACCTACAAATAAGAAAATAGGAAACATTTTAAAATTCAAAAATCTGCCTATATAACCTTTTACACCTGTATATTTTACCGAATAAAGATGACACATAAATATTGAAATTACAGCAAAAGCAAGAGTAAGATTTAAGTCACTGGTTGCAGTTCTGAATAAAGGAACTCCTTCTTCGCCCGAACCTGCCGGAAAAAATCTTATTGTTTCAAAACCGGGAAATTGACCTAAAACATTTGAAATGACTATAAAAATAAATAATGTCGTAACCCACGGATATATAATATCAACTTTACTTGAAACTTCTTTTGTTGCACTATAAAAATATTCATAAACCATTTCTAAAATATTTTGAATTCCTTTCGGATAAAGAGAAAGACACTTGTTAAAAGCTATAACAAGTGCGATTATTATAACATCTACAACTACAGTTGTAAGCAATGTGTTTGTAACCGGAAAACTGCCTATATGAAACAATATACTTGGTGCTAACGTCATATATAAAACCCTTATTATCTATAAAAAATGATATTTAATTTTACTACTTATTAGTCTAAAATGTCAACAAAAAAATGGAGCTAGGGGGAGTTGCACCCCCGGCCTCTTGTATGCGATGCAAGCGCTCTGCTAACTGAGCTATAGCCCCAACAAAAAATCGCATTGCGATTTTTGAGATATGGATGTACGGATTACTCTATTCTTCCGCTTTTTTGCATTTACTGCAATCTTTGCCGTTCCAACAATAAGTACAAAGATTTTCTTTCGGTAACCCGATTGCTTCTATCATATCTTCCAATGTTTGATATTTCAAAGATGTAATATTCAAATACTTCCTAATCCACTCTATCATTTTAGCATATTTTTCGGTTGTAGGATCCAAATATTCGGAAACATCTTCTATATCATGACCTTCTATTTCTCTTATTGCTCTTCTTGTTATAAGTTCACTGTTCGTTCTTGTTGAATTACAATACGAACAAGGAAACATTAACGGAGGGCATGCAGGACGAACATGAATTTCTTTTGCTCCGCAATTCCACAATTTCTCAACGGTAAAATTCTTTAATTGTGTTCCCCTAACTATAGAATCTTCCAAAAGAATAAGACTGTTTCCTTCAATAACATCTTTTATTGCAATAAGTTTCATTCTTGCAGTTAAATCTCTTAAATGTTGAGAAGGCGGCGCATAACTTCTGCCATAGGTAGGTGTGTATTTTACCAACGGTCTTCTAAAAGGAATACCTGATTCCATAGAATAACCTATCGCATGTGCAAGTCCGGAATCAGGAACACCTGCAACCAAATCGGCTTTTATACCTTTATCTCTTTTAGCTAAAAGTTTTCCGCTTCTTTCCCTAACGATTTCCGAATTCAAACCTTCATAGTTCGATGAAGGAAATCCCGTATATATCCATAAGAAAGTACAAATTTTCTTATCTTTATAACCTTTTTCCAAAACTTTTACTTCCGTATCACTTATTAAAACTATTTCCCCCGGATTTAAATCTCTGATTATTCTATAACCCAAATTTGCAAATCCGCATGTTTCCGAACATATTGCAAAAGATTCCGCATCTTGTCCCAACACAAGAGGTGTTCTGCCGAAATAATCTCTTGCCGCATAAACACCTTCTCTTGCCAAAATAAGCAAAGAACAAGAACCTTTTATTTTGCCAAACATTAATTTTATTCCGTCTTGTATTGTTTTTCCCGTCGATACGATTCTTGCAACAAGCTCTGTCATATTAACATGAGATTTACTGAATTCACTAAAGCAAATACCTTTATCCATCATTTCTTTTGCAAGTTCTTCCATATTTACTATTCTTCCGGATGTAACAATACAAAATTCGCCCACCTTTGACTTCATATAAATCGGTTGCTCTTCCAAATCGCTTATTACACCTATACCGCTGTGAACTTCAATATTTTTTATACTTTCAAAAAATTTATCTCTGAAATTAGCATTACTCATTCTGTGAATAAATCTTGCAAAATTTTGACCTAATACAGCGAGTCCCCCGTATTCGGAACCCATGTGAGCCTGATAATCGGTTCCGTAAATTAACGAATCTATGCAACTATTTTTGTTCTTAGAAATAACTCCAAATAAACCACTCATAGTTTTTCTCCTATATTAGACCATTATCTTTAAAACTGTAAAAATCCGAAGATGTAACAATTATATGATCCAATAAAACAACTTCCACTGCTTTTAATGCTTTTTGTACGGCCTCTGTTGCTATTATATCATTTTGTGAAGGTTTGCAAACTCCTCCGGGATGATTATGTGCTATAATAACACTCCTTGCATTTGTCAATAAAGCCTCTTTTGCAATCTTTCCCGGATACACTGCAGATCTTGCTACAGTACCTTCACTTATTTCTTTAAAGCTTAAAACTCTATTTGAAGCATTAAAAAAAACCGCATACATCTTTTCATCACCGGAAGTTCCTATACTGTTTTGTAAAAAATCAACAACTTCCCGCGGTGAAGAAAGTTTTTCTTTTTCTTTCATTTTAAATTCGGAATATTTCACCGAAAAACTTTTTAAAAAACGAAAGAAAAAAGCAGTATTACCGCTGACACCTTTTATATTTTCAAATACTTTTAACAACTCATCATAATCTGCATTTATCAAATCTTTCAAACTACCGAATTTTTTTATTAAATCTTTAGCTGTTTGTTTTGTATCTTTTCTCGGTATAACAAAAAATAAAGCAAACTCTAAAATTTCATAATCTTGCCAATTATCAAATCCTGTTTTTAAAAACTTTTCTTTCACCCTTTGTCTATGACCGCTTACATCGTCGATTTTTGGCATAAATCTTTTTCTCTCATCGGTGTCCATATATAACCGTTACTTACAGGTAAACTAATATCTCTCAAAAAAGCGGATTTCGAAACTTTTGTTCCTACAGGAGATTGTCTTCTCTTGTATTCCGATATACATAAAAGTTTCCATACTTTATCTAAAACTTCTTTTTCCACACCGCTTTCTATTATTTGAGAATAAGTCAGCTTGTTATCTAATATCTTTATTAAAATATCATCCAAAATATCGTATTCCGGTAAAGAATCTGAATCTTTTTGATTTTCCCTTAATTCCGCCGTAGGTGCTCTGTTTATTATAAATTCCGGAATTATTTTTGAAATAGTATTTCTGTATTTTGAAAGTTCATAAACTTCTTTTTTATATAAATCCGATATAGGAGCATATCCGCCTGTTGCATCCCCGTACAAAGTACTATATCCTACAGCATCTTCGGATTTATTACAGGTACATAAAACAAAATATCCGAATTTATTTGA
Source organism: Elusimicrobiota bacterium (assembly GCA_017529005.1). Lineage (GTDB taxonomy): Bacteria > Elusimicrobiota > Endomicrobiia > Endomicrobiales > Endomicrobiaceae > Ruminimicrobiellum. The sequence goes on along the minus strand of JAFXOB010000222.1, from coordinate 9,878 downwards.
TAACGACATTAAAATATTACTTCTTATTCTTGCCTGTAAATTTTCTTCCGTTAAATCTTTTGCTTTACCGTCAAAAAAAGGAGTAAGCTGATTTATATAAATATTATAAATATCATTTATAGGAATAGTTTTTGTTTGAACATTTAAATTCTTACACAATTCCAAAGCACAATCTACAGATTCTTTAGATGTATATTTTGACGGCATTAAAACTCCCAACACATTTTCAGCACCTATTGCATCAACGGCAATTGCTAATGTAAGAGCAGAATCTATTCCTCCGCTTATTCCCAATACACATTTTTTAAAATTATTTTTTTTAATATAATCTCTTAATCCTAAAACCAATACATCGTAAAGTTCTTTGTTTTTATCTATATACTTATCTTCTATATCTTGACCGTCTGTATCAAATATGGTTAGTCCTTCTTCCAAAAAATTTCCGACAGCTTTCAAATTACCGTTTTTATCGACATATAAACTTTGACCGTCAAAGACATACCCGTCATTACCACCTAACATATTTACATAGGCAACATCAACGGAATTTTCTTTTGCCGACTCTTTAATTATATTTTTTATTTCTTCTATCTTACCTTTGTAATACGGTGAACAAGACAAAACTATTACAATATCTATACCCAACCATGATGCCTTTTCAATATTTTTGGAAACGGAATCCGCACTATCGGCAATAACACATGCAATATTTTTTTCGCAGAATTTAAAAACATTTGAAAAACCGGAGAATTTAAAATATTTTAAATCATTAAAATCTCCGTCGTTTAAATTGTTTTTTGAAGCAACAACTTTCATGGAATTGGAATCACTGAAAAAAGCAACAGCATTTGTAATATTTTGATTTAGTTTATCATTTGAAATAACTCCCGCTATTGTATATATGGGAATATGAGATGTCATTACTTCAGTAGCTTTGAATTCGGTTATTATAAAATCTTTATTTTTAAATAAATCGTTACTGTATCCGCCGGTAACAACAAATTCCGGGAAAATTATAATGTCTGCATTTTTTTCTTTTGCCTTTTTAGCAAAATCAAATATTTTTATTCTGTTTTCTTCAATTTTACCTATACTTTGGTTTATCTGTGCAAGTGCTATTTTCATTCTATTATAACCTTCTTTCTGTTTTCTTTTTTTTCAGAATTCATTTTTTTTAATTCTAAAATTTTTTCTTTGGCTCTTTTGCTTCTTTTTCTTTTTTGCCTTCTTTTTTTTTCTATTTCTTTTTGTTTTTTACTCTTTTCACCCAACAATCTGTTTTCTATCTCTTCCGCCAACATTTTTCGTGCATAATATCTGTTTAAAAGTTGAGTTCTGCTTTTTTGACATTTTATTTCTATGTTTAAAGGAATATATTTCAAATAAACACAAGTTGAAACTTTATTTACATTTTGACCGCCATTGCCCGAAGAATGAATAAACTTTTCAACTATATCATTTTCCTTAATATTTAATTTATTAAATTTATCCTCAAGTTCTTTTTGTTTAGCTTGAGTTATACCAAAATTTATCATATTTCTATTCCAAAGCTTTTTAAATCTTTTTTTAATTTTGATGAATTTTCAAAAGAAAAAGCTTTTATTCCCGCTTTTTGTGCAGCATTTACATTGTTTTGATTATCATCGGTAAAAAATATATTTTCAGGTTTAACATTATAAAACTTTATAATATTTTCATATATTTCTTTATCCGGCTTTCTCATTTTCATTTTATATGATAAATGAAGATTCTTAAATTTATTTAAAATATTTGAATATTTATTATATAAATAATCAAAATGAAGTTCATTAGTGTTTGATAAAAGAGAAATTTCATATTTGTCGGATAAAAGAAATATTAAATCAATAACATCATTTATGGGAGTAAAAATTTCGTTCCAAATGTCAGAAAATTTTTCAAAAGATAAATTTTTCAAAGATAATAAATCAACCATCTTATTATAAAAATCTATGGAAAAGATTAATCCTTTTTCGTACTTTACAAACAAATCAATATTGGAAATCATAAAAGATTCCATATTGTTAAATAAAATTTTCTCGGATGAATATTCAGACAAAGAATTTGATATTATATTTACATCATAATCAAAAATTACTTTACCTAAATCAAAAACAATAACTTTATCCGACATTCTATAAAACCTCGAGAATTTAGAAAAGAATGAAAAGAATTATCCCTTTACCGCACCTGCAGCAATACCTTTAACGATATGTTTTTGCATAAGGAGATAAATTATTACTATAGGAACCGTAGCAATTGTAAGACCGGCCATTAACAGAGGATAATCTGTCATGTGTGTTCCCTGAAAGACCATTAAACCTCTCTGTATAGGCATTTTAGAAGGATCCTGCAAAACAACTAATGCTAATAAAAACTCGTTCCATATTGTTAAACATTGAATAATAACAAGAGTTGCAACCGCAGGTTTTGCAAGAGGTAATGCAATTCTCCAATATATACCGAATCTCGAACAACCGTCTATTAATGCAGCTTCTTCTATTTCTCTGGGCAATTCTTCAAAAAATGCTTTTAACAAGAACAAACCGAAAGCAATACCGCCGCTTACATAACACAATAAAAGGCCGGTTCTTGTATCCAATAAATGCAAGCTTTTAAGTAAAAGATATAATGGAACAAATGCTCCGGGAATAGGTATTAACAATGTAGATATTAACAAATAAAACAAAATTGTTTTTCCCCAAAATTCAAGTCTTGCAAAAGCATAAGCCGCCATGGATGTTACAATAACAATCGCGGAAACACCTACAATGGTATAAATAAGACTATTTAAGAAATACATACCGAATTTTGCTTTTAATAATGCTTCCGTATAATTACTCCATTGCCATGCTTCAGGAAACAAAGTAATACTTTTGAAAATTTCTTCATTTGTCTTTAATGAAGAAGATAACATCCAAAAAACAGGAAACACACAAGTAATAGCAACGGCTATTAAAATAAGGTGTGTAATTATGTCTAAAATTTTTTTCTTTGCTTTAAATGAATTCATTTTAATATCCTATTTATATTTTACTTATTAAATTTTTTACTTGCATAAAGTTGACAAATACTGGCTATCAACAACACTAAACCGAATATTACAGCCATAGCAGTAGAATACCCGAATTCTCCGTTATTCATATATTTGTAAATCATAGTAATAGGCACATCAGTATGACCGGCAGGACCGCCTTGTGTCATAGAATAAATTAAATCGAATATCTGCATAGCACCAAGAACGGTTAATACCGTAACCATTGTAAAAACAGGTATCATAGAAGGAACCGTTATATGTCTGAACTGTTGCCATTTATCGGCACCGTCAACTTCTGCAGCTTCATATAATTCGTTAGGTATTGTTTGAAGACCTGCAAGTAAAATTATAAAACCATAACCGAAACCTTTCCACATATGAACAACAGCAACGGACGACAATGCTGTCTTAATTTCGGAAAGCCATGCAAAATCTTTAAATTGTTCAAAACCTATTGATGCCAACCAACTGTTTAAAATACCAAAATTACCGTCATACATAAATTTCCATATCAAACCTACAACAATACCGGATAGAACAGGAGGTAAGAAAAATATAACTCTGTAAATATTTTCTCCCTTAATTTGTCTGTTAACCAATATTGCAAGCAATAATGCCAAACCATTCTGTAATGTTAAACACAGAACTGTAATATATGCGGCATTTAACATAGATTTCCAATATGCAGGATTGTTAAATATAATATGTTTATATTGAGCAAATCCTACAAAAAGCATATCTTTATCTATACCGTTCCATTGAAAGAAACTTAATTGAATTGTTCTTAATAAAGGATATAAATTAAATACCAAAAACAATAACAATGCCGGTAAAATAAACAGCATGTTAAAAGATTTTTCTTTTGGGGATGCATTCATCATTTTTGCACCTTCATCTGTCTTATTTTTTCTTCTTGAACTTCTCTTACTGCTCTTGCAGGATCTTTTTCTCCTATTATTACCGATTGCAAATTAAGATTTATATAGTTTGTTACCTGCCAAGCTTCCAATTTAGGTAAATTTTCAAAAGTTCTTGTTATACTGTTAGAAAATTCCTGTAATATTTCAGGTAATTCTTCGGCACTATCTTTATTTGAAGGAATATTTAATGTTTCTTTTGCCAAATATGCCTGTTGCTCTTTTTGTGTAAACCATTTTAAGAATGCAATTGCTTTATCTTTTCTTGGAGATTCTGCATTAACAAACATTGAAGAACCGTCACCGCCAAACACTAATAAAGGATATTTTGCATCAGGTAATGAAGGAGGATACATAATCCCGTAATTTAAATTCGGATTCATTGTTTTATAAACATTTACACCCCATGAACCGTTAAATGTCATTGCTGCTCTGCCTGTTGCAAATGTTCTTTCAGCATCTTTATTTACCATTGTAACTATTCCGGATGCAAACATCTTATTGTTTCTCATTTCTTCAAACAATTTGAATATTTCCAACCATCTTGGATCATTATAAGGAATTTTTCCGTCTATTGTATCTATAATTCCCTGTTTACCGAATAAAGACCATTGATAAGAAGATGCAAATGCACCTATTAACCAAGCTTCACCGAATCCGCTTACAAAAGGCTGTATTCCGGCATCTCTTAATTTTTTACCGGCTTCTATAAATTCAGGCCATGTTTTCGGCGGATTTTCAGGATCAAGACCTGCTTGTACAAACAAATCTTTATTATAATAAATCATTAAGGAACTTACATCTAAAGGAACACCGTAAATACCGGGTTTTACACCCCATTCATTATTTTCTTCAAAAGAATTTGCTATTAAAGATTTTTCAAAGAAAACATCTTTCCAACCGGTATTCATTTCATCGGTCAAATCTGCAATATAACCGGCATTAATATATGATGCCAACTCTTTTTTATCACTTTGAGGATTATAAATATCAGGTAATAAATGTCCGCTTGCTGCTGCAGTAATTTTATTTTTATAAACATCGGTAGGAGCATATGTTTCAAAAACAACTTTTACACCGGTTTGATCAAAATAATCTTTTGCTAATTTTTCAAAAGCTTCTTGTCTATCGGTCATCCAATGCCAAATTTTAACGGTATCTTCATCATTACTTCCGGTATTAGAACATCCGGAAACCATAAATATTGCCAAAAACAAACAAAATGTTTGCAGAGCAACAATAAAACTTCTCTTAGACATTTATTTTCCCCCCATATAAAATAAAATTTGTTTATGATTTAATTTATGTATTCTATCAAATTTTATGAATTATAGTCAATTATAAAACACATACTAAAACAACGAGCCGGATTTGAAAAAAGAAATGAGAAACGGAGCAAAAAGTAAAATAAAAATTGTAGGTAATATTAAAATGGTCATAGGCAACAACATTTTTACCGGAGCTTCATGAGCTTTCTTTTCGGCAATTGATATATTGTCATCAGATATTTGTTGCGCAATTTTGTTTAAACTGTCTGTTAACCCTGTCCCTGTATCTAAAGATATTGTTATTGTTTTAACAAAAGTATCTAACTGAACCATATTATATTTTTCAGACATTTCTTTAAATGCCGTTTTTGTATCAATACCTAAAGATATTTTTTTGATAATATCTTTTAACTCATTTATTAAACTTCCGTCTAAAATTGCTGTTATTTTATTCAAACTGTTATTAAAATCTATTCCCGAATAAATCATTATGGATAACAAATTGGCAACATCCGGTATTTGTTTTAATATTTCGTTTACTTTTTTATTGTATTGTTCATATATTTTTAAGTATGGCAATATTAAAAACAGTCCGCCAAAACATATCATAAATAAAAAATCAAAACCGAAAAGCAAAAAAGATATAACACAACCTATAAACATTGATATTATTTGTATAAAAACAAAATTATATGAATTAAAGTTTATATCTTTAAAATCAAAAGTTTTTAACATATTATCAAGTTTATTTATATAGTCAGTAAAAATTTTTATCTTAATAAACTTTAGTACAGGAACAAATAAATTTGAGTATTTTACCAAATACAACAAAACAAAGTTTTTATTATCGTCCATACTTTCGTAAAATTTTTGTTTGGCATAAAATTTTGAAAAAGAAAAACTTATTATTAAATAAATCACAAAAAACAGAATCAACAAACAAATAAAAGTTAATGTTAAATATATCATAATTTTATATCCGCAATTCTTTTCATTACAAAAGATCCCAAAAGAATCATAATTACACAAATAAGTAATATCATGTTACCTAAAACAGATGTAAACAGAACAGATATCATTTCCGGTTCAACAAAATAAATTAAAAAAACTATAAAAAAAGGAATTATACTTATAATCATTCCGGAAAATCTCACTTGAGATGTAAGAACATCAACTTTATTTGATAAAGAAAGTTTTTGTGATACCGTTTGTTCTATTTTTGAAAGAATATCCGATATTTTTATACCTGTGGAATAAGATATTCTTATAGAATCCATAAAAAACTTGTATTGTTCATTTTGAATTTTTATAACGGAATCTTTTAAAGCTTCATCCAAACTTATGCCTAACTTAACTTTATTTGATATTTCTTTAAACTCCAAAGATAACGGTTCTTTTATTTGTTCCGATACGGAATCTATTGTTTGAGTTATAGACTCTCCCGATATGACGGAATTTCTAAACAACCTTATTATTTCCAAAATCTGTTTATCCGTTTCTTTTTGATATTGTTGTTTTTTGTTCTCGGAAATAAGCCACCAAGAATATAAAAACACCATACTTAAAATTATTGCATATATAATGTTTAAAAGTGTTGATACCAAAATAAAAAGAATCATAAAAAACAAAATTTTTATTTTTTTTGTTTTCTTTTTTTCATTTTGATGAATACTACTTTGTTTTTTTAATAATAAAACGGTGTAAAAAACAAATAAGGTAAATAATATCAAAAAAAGTGATAAATAAATGATATTCAGTGTCATATTTTTTTTACAAAAGATTTTTGACTCTCATCATATATAAAGGCAGGAATTAACTCATAGTTGTTTTTTTCGGATTTTTGTAATAAAGATATTTCCGATATTTTTCTTGAACCGTCCGCAAATCTTTTTATTTGAACAATAATATCTATTGCAGATACTATCATTGAAATTATAGATTTTTCCGGCAAATCAAAACCCGCCATTAAAGACATAACCACAAGCCTTGATATTGCGTCGGAACAAGAATTTGAATGAACTGTAGTCATCGAACCGCTGTGACCTGTATTCATTGCCTGTAACATATCCAATGTTTCTGCTGCTCTACATTCACCGACTATAATTCTGTCAGGTCTCATTCTTAAAGAATTTATAACAAGTTGCCTTATTGTAATTTCGGATGTTCCTTCCAAAGATTTCGGTCTTGATTCAAGCCTTATAACATGCTCTTGTTGTAATTGAAGTTCCGCAGAATCTTCTATTGTAATAATTCTTTCTTTTGTTCCTATAAAAGAAGAAATAATATTTAACAGTGTAGTTTTCCCCGAACCGGTTCCACCGGAAATCAAAATATTTTTTTTACTGCCTACGGCAAATTTAAAAAAATCCAATATTTCTTGATTTAATGAACCGTAATTTATAAGTTCCTGTCCCGATAATTTATGTTTTGAGAATTTTCTTATTGTAAGTATGGGTCCGGTTAAAGATACAGGTGAAAGAACAACATTTACTCTTGAACCGTCTTTTAACCTTGCATCAACAATCGGAGAAGCTTCGTCAACATGTCTGCCTACGGGTGCAACAATTCTATTAATAACAATTTTTAATTTTTCTATATCGGTAAATTTAATATTTGTTTTTTCTATTTTACCGTTTTTTTCCATATATATATCATCACAACCGTTTACCATTATTTCCGTAACGGTTTCGTCCGCTAACAAATCTTCAAGGATTCCCAAACCGATTATATCATCCGTTAATTCTTTACAAAGTTTAATTTGAATATCAGTATCAAGTTTTATTGCATATCCAGAAAGAAGTTCCTGTATTCTAAATTTGATTATATTTGATAAAACGGTTCTGTCTTGTTCATTGGAATATTCTCTCATTTTTTCAACTAAATCTTTATGTAATTTGTCTTTTAAAAGAATATATTTATTTGATGTATATGATATATTCGCCACATCTATATTATCCGAATTATCCTGCGATATTTTATCCGTAATATTTCTTATTCCGATAACAAAATTATTTTTATTATCGTTAAACATAAAATTTTTACTTACAACTTCTTTTTCCGTTTCAAAATTAAAATTTATAATTATTGAATTTTCAGGAACAAACTTTTCATCTTTATCTTCAATATTAAAATCAATATCTTTTCTTAATATTATCGGCAAAATATTTATATTTTTTATTTCATTAACAATTATTTCCGTATATATTTTATTGTAATTTGACAAAGCTACGGGCTCTTTTTCAAATGGGCATAACAAAATATCGGATATTGATATAAATTTATCCGTATCTTTATTTTTTTCATAAATTATAAAGATGTTGTCATAAATCTCAGATAGTAAATTTAATATAAAGATAGTATTATCATCCGAAAGTTTCGTTATATCCTTAACAGATATAATATCATTATTAACATCAAAAAATGTTTTCAACATTTGAATATTAATATTTGTTGCTATACTTAAAATATTGTCCAAATATTTTATATTCTTTTTACCATAATAAGTCCAAATTATGTTACTGTTTTGCCGTGTATCAATAACAATATTTTTTTTGTCATTGTAAGAGTTTACCGCCAATAATCCTCTTATCAAAGAATTTACATATAAAGAATTATCTATTTGTAAAATTGATACTATTTTTGATTTTTTCATTGTTTTTGAGAATATTTGTTTATAATTTCATTTAATTCTTTTTGTCTTTTCTGCATTTCTGTATTTGATTGTATTGCGGATTGTTTTTTTGTTTTTACAACGGCATTTTCATAAATATCGTTTAGTTTAATTATTTTATTTTGTTGAATTAAATTATCCGATATTGGTCTTAAAACAATTTTTAATATCCCTTTTTCTTGTGCCAAAACAATTTTTTGAGCCTCTTCCATAGAAACGGCTACAGTTACGGGAATATTTACAGAAACATTGATATCTTCTTTAGAATTTTTTGCTATTCCTATAATATCATTACCCACTGCCAAAACTAAAAGATTTTGAGCAACAACACAAGATGCTTCCTCATATTGATTATTTTTTGCTTCATATTCCACAATCGATATCAAATCAACTTTACTTCCGGAAGATATAATTCCGTTAACTTCCTGGTTGTTAAATAATAATGTTATTGCTTTTTTATCGTTGGGAATTGTGTTAGCTAAACCAAAGCCAGATGTTATGGACGATATTTTTGAAGTCGTAATTTGTTCCCCTTCTTCAAACGGAACTATTGATATATAAACAGGCTCATTATTAACATAAAACTCTTTTATACTCGAAATATATTTGGGTTGTGCATATTGTTTAGGAACAATTTTTTCTTTTATCATAGAATCGGTTATAATTTTACCCTGTTCTATTCTTTGATTTGCGACAATAACTTTTACTTTTTCCGACATACTTTTATTTTGTTGTCCTATATCATATAAGTACAAAGTTGCAAATAATGCCGAAAGAACAGCTAATATAAATACTATTACAATATTTTTTTTCATAATTATTTTACATTAGCTTCGGTAGATATTTTTTCGGTAGAATCCTGGAACATACTGTTTACTTTACCACCAAACATTTTTACACCTGCAATTACAACTATAACAACCAAAACAATTATAAGAATGTACTCCACCATTCCTTGTCCTTTATTA
>JAFXOB010000221.1 GCA_017529005.1 Elusimicrobiota bacterium | reverse complement strand
TTTTTCTTTTTTAAAGTATATAAAATAAATAGCAACTCCCAATAATATAATCAACAAAGATGCTATTGTAATTATTGCATTCCTTTTAAATTTAGGATACTTTTGCGATATTTGGTTATATCTATAAACAATCCCTTCAATTAATTTGTAATACAAATATTTAAAATTCAAAGTTTCCTCCAATTATATAATTATTAATATTATCTTAAACTCATCAAAGTAAGTTTTTCCAATTCCACAATTGCAGCATGATTGGAATATAATGCCCTTGCAAAGGATGCTATAGCCTCCGCATAATTCCAACTTTCTTCCATAAGAGATACGGTCTCTACTTCATACAAATCATTTCTTTTCTTTAAAAGAGCAAGTTTTCTTTCTTTTACTTTTAACTCATTTCTCGTTGTTCTTGCATTATTTAAAGATAAAATATATTCATTATATGCTTTTTCTACAGCTAATCTGCTGTTTTTAAGTAAGTCTATCAAATCCGAATTAAGTTGTTTCTTTGAAACAGAACTTTCTTTTGCATCTACAAAATATTGTATATCATCCAAAATACCTAACTGAATGGAAAAAGTATCAACTTCAGTTCTTTTACTTGCATCAACAATTGTAGTAGGATCTGTTCTATCCATACTATAAGAAGCCGCTAACGAGTTTCCCCATAATCCCCAAGAAAGTTTAGCTGCTAAAGTCCATTGCGTAGTAAGCTCTAAAGGTTCGGTAACAAAAGCTTCTCCCATTTTTCCGTAAAAACCTTCGGCATATATTTGAGGATGAATTTTGGCCTTATTCATTTTTATTTTTTGGTCTGCCATATCAAGTTGCAGTTTAGCCAATTGAACATCAAGATTGTTCGATTGAACAAAACTTATACAATCTTGAACGGTAAATGCTATTTCAAAAGCATCCGAAGGCAATTCATCCGAAACTGTAGCAGGAATTTCTTCTAATGTATTTACTCCTACAATTTCTATTAATTTTTGTGTAGAAAATTCAAGATTTATTCTTGAAGAACTTAAAAGGTTTGCAACTTTATCTCTAAAATTTTCCGATTCTGCCAAATCAAGATTTGATATTGCTCTTGCTTTATACTCAACTCTTGTTTTTAAAAACAAATTTTCAACTTCTTCAAAAGCTTTACTTAATGCAACATATTCCATTTTTAATGTAAGATACTCATAGTAGGCAAGTTTTACATTAGCATATAAATCTTCTTTTGCTTTTGTATAATTATACTTTGCCGCATCTTTCATCATTTTATTATATCTATAATTTGCTTTGGTTCCACCACCGGTATACAAAGGCAAAGATGCTCTTGCACCAATACTTTCGGATTTATATTCTTCCGTATCAAGTCCTCCTAAAGTATTCAATGCAGTTTTACCTTTTGATTGTTCGCTTTGTAAATACAATTGAGGAAAAAAGGAACGAATAGCTCCAGTTACTCTTAACTGGGCCAAATCCACTTGTTCCGCCGCAACCGCTATTTTTTGATCCCTTGCTTGTGCAAGTTTTAGGCATTCTTCAAGAAACTCATCCATACAAAAACAAGGTTGTACAATCAAAAAATTTATAATAGTTAAAAATATTATCTTTTTTATCACAAATCGATTCCTTTAATATCTTTAAAAGTATATAAGAAAAACTTAATTTTGTCAATAAAAATCAATAAGTTTTATTGTTTTTATATTTTTTAAAAATCTTCTTTCTGTAAATAAATACCAATACCAATGATACTATTATACAAACAAGAACTATCGGAATAATATATTTTACAACATAATTTTCTATTATGTAGTCCGCATATGGCTTTCCACACAACAAAATACCTATCGAAAGCATCACCCAAGAAAGAGCATAAACTATCGCAGATAACACATAAAAAAATTTTTTGCCGGTCTTTTGTCCGTAATACCCGCAAATCAGCGCTCCTCCCCATCCGAAAGGAACATTTATTGCTATTAGGATTATTCCTATTATTACCTCTACCGTCATTTTGTTTTTTTATGTAACAAAATCTCATCCAAACAAGAAATATTTTGTTTTATTCTTGCAAGTAAATTTTCGTATTCCACTAAATTCGGATTATATTTCAACAATTGTTCTAAACCGGATACTATATCTTTCTTTAAATTACCTGTCGATTTTTTGCTTTTTGGAATAGTATGTAAGATACACAAATTTCTTGCTTTTGACGGTTTTATTTTTATTAAATCAAGATCTATTCTTTTTGCTATAAAATTTAGTATATCTATTTCATCTTTTGAATTGTCCTCATTTTTTATCGTATCTATCAAATCTTCTATTCCAAAATATATAACAGGTTCAAAATCTATTTCTGCAAAATCTTGCATATCTTTTGTTAATGCATTAAATTCAGATAACATTTTTTGTCTTAAATTTTTTGCAAACTCCTGCTCTTTTTTAGGATACACATAAGCTATGAGTTCGTTTTGTAAATCTTGATACATAAAGAAGTGTTCATGATAAAAAACTTTCTTGCAATGAGGACATTCAACCGTATTAAATCTTCCCGACAAAATAACATCTTTTAAATCGGGATCATCAAATATGTTTACTGCTTTCCAAACTTCTGCTTCAAAAGTTTTTCCGCAGCTGCAAGTAATTTCACAATTAGAAAGTATTGACATTTTTATATTTTATCAATTTTATAAGTTTTTTTTCAATAAAAAAAGCTTAGGTTTTATGACCTAAGCTGTAATATTTAAAAAAGTGCTGAGGGGCAGAATCGAACTGCCGACACAAGGTTTTTCAGACCTTTGCTCTACCGACTGAGCTACCTCAGCACTTTACCTCTTTATTCTTGAATAAGATCTTCTTCTTTTACTTCAACAACTACCGGTTCTTCCGCTACAGGAGCTTGTTTCTTTAAAGCTTTTGAATATCTTGCTTTACCTTTTTCAACTAATTCGGAAACTTTTGTCTTTCCTTCTGCAACAAATTTTTTACCTTTTTCTTTCAAATTGGCACTTACTTCACCGGCATCTTCAACAAAATCCTCAGTCAACTTTTTCAAATGAGCTCTCGTTTCTTTACCGGTTTTCGGAGCATACAAAAAAGCTGCTGCCGCACCTACAACCGCACCTAACAAAAAAGCAAAAAGACCGCTATCTTTATTACTCATGATATGCCTCCTTCTTCTTTTTTCTACAAAAAACGGATGCTACTACAGGCAAAGCCTTTGTGGCTATTTTAAACCAAGTTTTCGGAAAAAAGTTTGCTACTTCCAAAACACTATCCGAAATTTTATGAACAGAATCCAACTCAATATTAACTTTATTTAAAGTTTCTTCCAACTTTTTAGTAGTTTGCACCAACTGAATCATAGTAAGTATAAAATAAATTATAGCTACTATTATTGCTACCGTCAACAAAACTATACAAACTGTAATTATTTCGTTCATATCTTTAAATTTTACAAAAAATTTATTTTTTTTTCAACTATATAATTGTTTTTCCGGACTCAAGTTCAAACAAATGAACTTTTTTCAAATCAAAAACAAGTTCTATTACTTGATTTGGTTTTGATTTGTTATTTGAATCAACTTTCGCAACCATTATGTTTTTGCCTGTATTAAAATGTAAATAAATTTCACTACCCAAAGGCTCAACAATATCTACTGTTGCACTAAAACCGCTAACTATCTGATGAGAAACATTTGCAAAAAGTTTATCATATATATCTTCCGGTCTTACACCCATAACAATTTTTTGATTAACAAAAGGTGTAACTTTATCTTTCATAAAATCCGGAACTTTAACATCAAAAGAACCTTCTTTTAAAACTAAACCGTCATTTTCTTTATATACTTCAACATTAAAGAAATTCATTGGAGGTGTTCCTATAAAACCTGCAACAAATTTATTTGAAGGTTTATCATACAATTCCAAAGGACCTGCAATTTGTTGAATAATACCATCTTTCATTACACATATCTTATCACCCATTGTCATAGCTTCGGTTTGATCATGTGTAACATATATCATTGTACTTTGTAATCTTTCGTGTAATTTTTTTAATTCGGCTCTCATTTGTACTCTCAACTTTGCATCAAGGTTTGAAAGAGGTTCATCAAATAAGAAAACTTTAGGTTTTCTTACTATTGCTCTACCTACTGCAACTCTTTGTCTTTGTCCGCCGGAAAGTTGTTTAGGTTTTCTGTCCAACAAATGAGAAATGCCTAAAATTTCTGCAGCTTCCTTTACTCTTTTATCTATTTCCGCTTTTTCATAACCTTTAAGTTTAAGAGCAAAAGCCATATTTTGATAAACGGTCATATGAGGATATAATGCATAGTTTTGAAATACCATTGCAATATCTCTGTCTTTAGGAGGAACATCGTTTACTCTTTTGCCATCTATTAATATATCGCCTGATGTAATATCTTCAAGTCCTGCAACCATTCTTAATGTTGTTGTTTTACCGCAACCGGAAGGACCTACAAGAATACAAAATTCTTTATCTTTTATTTCCAAATTAAAATCTTTAACGATTTTAACATCGCCATAACTTTTGTATACGTTTTTCAAAATAATTTCGGCCATTAATTCCTCCAAAACAGCTAAAAAAATACAAGTATTGAAATAAAATTATATACTTTTGATAAAAGTTAGTCAAATAACACCTTTGGTTATAAGTTTATAGGTGTATAATGTTATAGGTTTGAAAGACAGATTATAGGGCGATAGGGTACGAACGAAAAAGCAACTAAAAAATAATAAATAACCCTATAACCTAATAGCCCAATAATTCTATAACCTACTACTTTGGTTTGACAATAAATTTATATATAATGTAAAATAAAAAGATTATGATGTATAGTTATAATAAAATATTTTTATCAAAAAAACTCTTTGAGTTTCGATGGTGCAAAATGTAAGTTTTAGTACATTTAGTCAAAAAAAACTCAAAAGGAGAATTTATTATGTCAAAATTAAATAACAGTAAAAAGATAATTTTAAGTGAAGAAGATATACCTAAACAATGGTATAACATACAAGCAGATTTACCAAAACCTTTGGAACCTGCTTTTAATACAAGAACCGGAAAAATCGCAACAAAAGAAGATTTATGTCAAATTTTTCCGGAAGCAATTGTTGAACAAGAAGTAAGCAGAGAAAGATGGATAGATATTCCGGACCAAGTAAGAGAAGCTTATAAAATATGGAGACCTTCTCCGCTTATAAGAGCAACCAACCTTGAAAAATTTTTGGATACACCTGCAAAAATATATTTTAAAAATGAAGGTGTAAGTCCTTCAGGCAGCCACAAATCTAATTCTGCAATAGCACAAGCTTATTATAATATGAAAGCGGGAACAAAAAGAATAGCAACCGAAACAGGTGCCGGTCAGTGGGGTTCAGCTCTTGCTATGGCTTGCAAAATGTTCGGAATAGAATGTGTAGTGTATATGGTAAAAGTTTCTTTCCAACAGAAACCTTACAGAAAATCACTTATGCAAGTTTACGGTGCAAACGTTTATGCAAGTCCTTCTACACAAACCGAAGCAGGAAGAAAAGTTTTGGAAAAAGATCCTGACTGTACAGGTTCTTTAGGTATAGCAATATCGGAAGCAATAGAAGATGTTTTAACACACGAAAATGCTAAATATTCGTTAGGCAGTGTATTAAATCATGTTGCAATGCACCAAACAGTTATAGGATTGGAAGCAAAAAAACAATTGGAAGTTATAGATGAATATCCTGATATAGTAATAGCTTGTTTAGGCGGCGGTTCAAATTTCTCCGGTTTGGCATTTCCTTTTATAATGGATAAGATAAACGGAACACATAAAGATTTAAGAGCTATAGCCGTTGAACCTTCAGCATGTCCTAAACTTTCCAAAGGTGTATATGCTTACGATTACGGTGATTTATCAGGTTTTACACCTGCATTTAAAATGTATACATTAGGTCACACATTTATGCCAAGCGGTATACACGCCGGCGGTTTAAGATATCACGGAGCATCACCATTAGTTTCTGCAATAGTAAAAGAAAAGCTTGCAGAATCCGTAGTAGTAAAACAAAGAGAAGTTTTTGAAGCGGCAGTAACTTTCGCAAGATGCGAAGGAATACTTCCTGCACCGGAATCTTCTCATGCAATAAGAGTAGCAATAAACGAAGCATTAAAAGCAAAAGAAGAAGGTAAATCTAAAACTATATTGTTCAATTTGTCCGGACATGGTCATTTTGATTTAACAGCTTACGAACAATATTTAGCAGGAAAAATTCAAGATTGTAATTATTCCGAAGAAGAAGTTAAAGAAGCTTTAAAAGATTTACCGAAAGTAAACTTATAAAGACAGGTTATAGGATAATAGGGTTATAGGTTGAGAACGATAAAACAATTAAAAAAATAACCAATAACCCCATAACCTTATAAACCGATAAACCAAAATTACGGAGTAGTTTTTAGTATGGCTAACAAGACAGGAATTATTTGTACAATGGGGCCTTCAACAAGGTCTGCAAAAATAATAAAGAGTCTTTCGGATAACGGAATGACCGTTGCAAGACTCAATTTTTCTCACGGAACATTCGATCAATATGAAAAAGATATTGCTTTAATAAGATCCGTAAACAAAAAATATAACAGAAATATTAAAATTTTGGGTGATTTGGAAGGACACAGAATAAGAATAGGATTATTGGAAGGCGGGAAACCGGTTGAGTTAAAAAAAGATCAAAAACTTGTATTAACAAACAAAAAACTTATCGGTAATTCAAAAACAATCTCAATAGATTATTCCGGACCAATGTCGGACTTAAAAAAAGGACTTGAAATATTTATTGATGACGGCAACTTAAAACTTACCGTTGTATCTACCGGTAAAGATTCCGTTACAACAACTGTCGGTATGAACTACCTTTTAAAAGAACATAAAGGTATAAACATACCTGCAGCAAGGTTACATTTCCCGGAAATTGAAGAACACGATAAAAAACATATTGAATTTGCAATAAAGAACAAGCTTGATTATATTGCAAACTCTTTTGTAAGAAATAAATCCGATATGAAATATTTGAAAAAAACAGTTTCACAACAACTTCCGAAATGTCAACTTGTAGCAAAAATAGAAGACAGAGAAGGAATAGACAATGTTGCTTCAATTCTTGAAGTTTGTGACGGTATAATGGTTGCAAGAGGCGATATGGGAATCTCAATTCCTTTATGGACAGTTCCCGTAGTTCAAAAATATATTATAAGAAAATGTAGATCCAGGCAAAAATTTGTTATAACAGCAACACAAATGCTTGAAAGCATGGTAGAAAACCCAGTTCCTACAAGAGCGGAAGTAAGTGATGTTGCCAATGCGATTATAGATGGCAGCAATTTTGTAATGTTATCCGCAGAAACTGCAGTAGGAAAATATCCTGAAAAAGCAGTTGCAATGATGGGAAACATTATAAAATTTACTGAAAAAAATATTTACAGATTACCACTGGTATAAATTGCCTAGGGCAATTTAGGTTATAAGGTGATAGGATTATAAGGTTATAGGTTTAACGACAAATAGTAACTAAAAAACAACCAATACCCCAATAACCTTATAAACCAATAACCCAAAATTACGGAGTAATTTTCTAATGAAGCAAATATTATTTTCTCTTTTGGCTATGTGTTCGGCACTTATTGGGACATTTATAGTATTAAAATTTTCAGAGTGGGCAAGAAAAAACTCTATTCTTTTAATAGGTTTTGCTGCCGGTGTTATGCTATCTATAGCTTTTGTTCATTTACTACCGGAATCAGTAGAACATAATGCACATGCAATTATTTACGCTTTTGTCGGATTTTTGTTTATGTTTATTATTCAACATTTTATATTTTTTCATCCTTGTCACGATGAACATTGCGGAGTACATTTAGGAACACTTTCAACTTTCGGATTATCATTACATTCATTTTTTGATGGTATAGTTATAAGTATAGGTTTCGGTGCAAATTCTTATATAGGATTAATGACAACTATAGCAATAATGTTACACAAATTGCCGGACGGTATAACAATTACCGGAATTTTAATGCATTCAAAAAAATCTATAAAACAAATAATAGCTTATTCATTAACTGTAGCAATGTTTACTCCTATAGGTACACTTGTAGGACTATTTTTTGCTAACCAAATATCTCATTTAATTGCAGATTTCTTAGCATTTACCGCAGGAACATTCATATATTTGTCAGCAGCAGATCTTATTCCCGAAACACATAAAGCATCCAACAAAAAAGCTGGTGTTTGTTTATTGTTAGGTGTAATAATTGTTTCTTTCTTAGGTCATATTGCCCACTAAACAACAGGTTATAAGATTATAGGATGATAAGGTTATAGGTTTAACGACTAACAGCAACTACAAAATAACCTATAACCCAATAACCCTATCACCAAACAATAACCCAATTTACAATTCGCAATTTATAATTTATAATTAGCATATTAAATTATTATATTAAGGATAAATTTATGAAAAAATTAAAAATCTTATTGGTCTCATTGGTATGTTTAATAGTAATTGCATCGGCAGCAGTTGTTATTGCGATAAAAATTTTTTTACCTGAAGACAAAATAAAAAATTACATCGTAGATTATGCAAAAACTAATCTTAACAGAGAAGTTTCTTTTGATTCTCTTTCTTTTAAATTTATAGGTATCGATTTAAAGAATTTTAAAATGTCCGAAAGAGCTACTTTTAACGAAGGGACATTTATAAAATCTGATGATTTTATAATAAAAATTTCCCCTCTGCCTTTACTTTCAAAAAAAATAAAAATAAGTAACATTTTATTGGATTCAATAGATATAAACATAACAAAAGATGAAAACGGACTTTTTAATTTTGACGATATAATAAAATCTTTTGAAAGTACAGATACCGAACAGCAAGAACAAAAAGCTCAACAAAAACAAAAATCTTCAAGTTCTTCTTTTGATTTAAACATAAATCATTTTAATATAAGAAACGCTAACATTAATTACGAAGATAAAAAAACAAATTTAGTTGCAAGTATAAAAAATTTCAATTTATTAACAAACGATTTTTCTTTTACGGACACATTTTATTGCGAAACATCTTTTGATTTGTCCGTTAAACAAAACAAGTTGGATATTTCTTTACCTTTAGCTGCAACATTTAGAACAAACTTAAACAATTTTGATATGAACAAATTATTTTTAGATCTTGAAACATTTGAAACAACATTTAACAGCGCCACAATAAGCTTACAGGGAAAAGTTGAAAATTTAAACATACCCAAAATTGATTGTAACCTTGTACTAAAAAACATTGACGACAAAACTTTTAAAGATTTTTTTGAATCTAAAGCTGAATTTAAAGCAGAGGAAATAACATTTAAAACAAAATCGGTAATAAATTTTGCTTCAATGACTGCCGATATTGAAAGTTTAAATTTAGTGTTACCAAATTCATCTTCTGATGTTTCCGGAACAATAAATTGGGGTAAAGAAGATATCGAATACAATGTAAAATTAAATCTCGATTTACTTATCGACAACTTCGCAAAAGCTATTCCAGAATACAATTTAACAGGAAGATTAAAAACAAGTTTGGAAGCAACACAAAATTTTTGTGAAGGCAACTTTATTTTAGAAAATATATCTTCACAATCCGAATACGGAACAGTATCTAACTTAAATACAGAATTTTATTTAAAAGCAGAAAACAAAACACCTTTACATAAAGTAGATTTTAAAACTCTCGATCTAGATTCTCTTTCATTTATAATAAAACAATTATCATTAAAATATAACGAAGCAGACATTTCATTAACCGGTGAACTTACAAAACAATTACGTTCTGCTCTTACATTAAATTTACAATCTAAAAATATCACAAATGATACATTTAAAAAATTTTACAGTTGTCCCGTAAAATTCATTCTTCCTACATTGGATATGGACACAATTTTAAGTTTTAATTTAAATTCCAAAACTGCAGACATATCTAAATTAAACATAAAAATTCCGGATTCTTCTGCAGATATAACCGGTTTATTAAATTGGAAAAATGAAAAAAATTTCGTATACAATTTAGCTTTAAATCTTAATTTACTATTAGATAACATCGCAAAAAATTTTCCGGAATATAAAATGAAAGGGAAAGTGTTGTCCAATGCAAAAGTTTCCAACAACGATTTTTCCGGAACACTTAATTGTTCAAATGTAGCATTTGACTATCAACCGATGGCTTCCGTATCTAAACTTAATTTGGATGCAACAGCAAAATCAAAAAAGAATATTGTTATAAAATCTGCTAATGGTATATTTAACGAAGGAAAATTTAATGCAAGCGGTTCATTGATAAATAAAGATATAAAACTAAATTTAACTATGGACAAACTTAAAATTGCTACAAATACACAAAACGAAAACAAACAACAACCTGCTAAAAAAGAAGAAACTAAAAAATCTTCTTCGTCCGGCCAACCGTTCAACTATAATATTTATACTGATATCTCAATTAATGAAATAAATGTTCCGTATTTGGTAAGCAAAAATGCTACATTAAAAACATCTTTAAAATCCGTGACAAGTACAATGAAAAAAACTAACGGGACTTTTGCTTTAAATATAAACAATGGAACTATATCAAATGTTAATAAATTGACAGATAACAAAATGGCTAAAACATTTTTGTCTTTGTTTAACATTATAAATAATAACAGGACAGAAGAAACTAAAGCTAACAGCAAAAACGATATAAGTTTTCAAAATATTATATGCGATGTATTATTTACCGACGGTTTAATAAAAACTAACGATGTATCAATAAAAATACCTACCGCAAAAATCATAGCTAAAGGTACAATAGATATGAAAACGGAAGCATTAAATCTTGCGGTAACTGCCGGAAATTATACAGGAATGAAAATTAAGGGAACAATGTCCGATCCGAAAATTTCTTATGATGTTGCAGCTGCTTTATCAAATGTTTTAGGTGAAAAATCTGTCGGTGATGCATTAAAGAATTTGTTTAAAACAAACAAAAAAGAAGAACAAAAAACTGAAAGCACAAACCAATAAACATATATTGCCGTTGGTTGCTTTTAAAGAGTTTCAAAGTTTTTGCTGTTGCCGTTAAAGACCTTAAGATTTTGTGTTAGAATGAAGAAACTCAGGAATGAAGTGTACTTGGATCCCGTAAGGGTGTACTCGATTTCCTGAGTTTCAATATTATAACCAAAATATTAAGGTCGCTATAAGTCGTTTAGAATCTAAATGACAAAGAAATGAAGTGTGACCCGTAACTTTCTTCCACCTGTAACGGTAACTCCAATGCATAATCTATTATTAATTTAGTTTCATTTGCGAATGCAAACTCATATCCGAAACCTATATCAAATGCTTCTTCTCTGCCGCCTAACCTTATTGCAAGTTTACCGTCTATTACATAACTTTCCACACCGGCTCTTATCGATGTTTCGTTATCTCTGAATATTACATCCATTGCTATGGTAAAATATGGTATCTTTAAATATGGCAATTCTTCATTGTAATAACTTAAACCTAAAACATTTACATTATTAACTTCATCTTTTTCCAAATATCCAATATCGGCAGGGACTAAATATTTGCTGCTATAACCTACACCTATTCCGTTGGAAAACATTGCTAAAAGTCCGATATCAGCCGTCATTGCACCTTTACTTGTTGATAAATCTTTATCTTCCTCATCAAATTTTACTTCCTGCATTAAATACTTTAAATTCAAACCTGCACTTATTTCTACTATTTCTTTATCTAAATTAACTATATCGTTTAATTCTCTCGCATAACCTATATTAAATGTATCTTCTCTTCTTAACCCAGGTGTTGATGTTGACGACCATGCAAAAGATACCGCTCCATACTCCAAACTTATAGGATGTACATATCCTAAATAATTTGCACCTATTTCTACTCCTTCTACACCGGCAAACAATCTTGAGCCCATCAAAGTAACTTCTTTTTGTGCTGCAAAAGATATACCTGCAATATTATACAAAGGTGCATTTGAATCGTTTGCTACGGCAGTATATGCACCGCCCATACCTAATGCCCTTACCCCCCAATAGGTATCAACAAAGGCAGCTTGAACCTGTTGATTTATTGCTACCATTATAATTAACAATAAAAATACTAAAATCTTTTTCATTTTTCTAATGTATAGAGGTATGGATGTATGGAGGTATGGAAAATACAAACTACGACTTTTTCTATATTATTATTTCTTCTATACCTCTATCCCTCTTTTTCTCCATTCCTCAAAATTTTGCTTTGCAAAATTTTTACCAAACAAAAGCTATCGTTCCGCTTATAACTTTACCGTTAACTTTTATTTGATAGATATAAGTACCACTCTCTGCCCAATCACCGCTGTTATTGGTACCTTTTCTACCTTTCCATTCAAATCCTTCATAATCACCAGCTGTAAGTTCGGCAATTTTCTTACCGCTTGTTGTATATATTTTAACACTATCACCATCTTTCAAGTTGTTAAACTTAAATCCACCATAAGCAGAAATTCTCGATTTTACTCTAACTCTGTTTTCCGGTCTGTAATCATTATCCGTTAAATTTGAGGCAGCAAAAATCATATATTGTCCGGTTTTTGTAACTGTTGCAAACAACAATTTTTGGACAGTATCTATGTTATCTATTTTTATTTTTTCTGCTTTGTTCCATGTCGTTGAATTATCTTTTCTGTATTTCAATTCAAACTTTTGTATATTAAGTTGTGTTGCATTAGATAACTGAACAGATAAAGGCAACTTAAATGTGTCTATTGCGGGTTCCGTTCTTATACTGTAAGCTCTAACTCTTTCTTGAACGGATTTTGCTTTTCCGGCAGACAAAAATAATTCATCGTTAGGATCAAATTCTTCTATAATTACTTTTATATCGCTAGTAAATGTTCCCGGTTGCACAGTTATTGCACTGTTTCCTATTTCTTGGTTACCGCTTTCAAGCTCCACTATTCCACCGTCTGTTCCTATAACTTTAGATGCAATACTTGTAATTTGCGATGTGTTAAATTTGGCTGTATCACTCGACGGCCAATAAGCATAGAACGTATTACCGGCAGCATCTTTCAAAGCTATTTTTATTTGATAAGATACGGAAGTATCCGTATCGCTAAATTGCGGTAACGAAATATAAAAGTCCTGTTTGTTATTTATTTTTTTACCCTCATTAACAGGTTCTTCCTGTTTAGTGCTTTGGTCTCCGTTTAAATAATAAACAAGTTTTGCCGTAGCAGATTCATAACCGGTAAAATCTACTGAAATTTTTGCATTTAGTAACCTGTCTATCGAAGAAACAGCAACTATCTCATCATGCACTATTTTAGCTATAACTTTAGGAAATTTTGCAAAAGCAGATTTCACTATATTTATAGGTGCTGCAAAAGTGCATACATAAACACCAAACAAGACTATTAAAGATAATATTTCTATACTAATTTTTTTTATCATTAAAATTTTTTACAGGGTTGGATAGCGGTATAAAAATACCGCTATCCAAGAAAGTATAATTATTCTATTTCAGATATAAAAGTTATACTGTTTGTTCCGTAGCTATCTCCACCCAAAACATTTGTAAATGTTGCACCAAAGAACATTACAACATCTTCTTTAACATAATTTCTTCCCCATTCGTTAGTTCCAACATAGTTACCATCACCTGTTGCAATTAATGTATATGGATCTTTTGCAACATAATTAGAATCACCTTTATCTACAAAATTATAAACTCCATACTCTCCTACACCATCTGGAGGAAATTGTGTTGGAAGTGTCGTAATCACATTTTTTGCATCACTAAGTTTTTTATAATATGCTTTAAGAGGGGCAAAATGTTCTGCCTTACTACCACCAGAATTAGCTTTTACAAGACCACTAACTAAAGTATTAGAACCATCTGTTCTTCCTGTAGTTGCTACATACTTAGAATCGGAATTATTTTTGTTATCTTGATAAACCCAAACTTTTCCAGTAGAAGCAGTAATATTCGATTGTATTAAAGCATAAACACTTGCACATTTGAATACTGGAGTTGAGCTACCTAATATAAAGCCATCAGTATTAAAAGTTATATTTGTTGCTGTTGTTCCTGTATAAGTTGAATTCCAATTATACAAATCTGCACTAAAAGAAATAGTTCCTCCTGAAAAACTCGCAAGAGCCGTGTGTGTTGCTTCTGTTGTTGGGGCTGCCCAAACTGCACTACTTACCATACCTACCAATGCCAATACTGCTAACAAACTAAAAAATTTCTTCATACTAAACTACCTCCGTTTTTATTTTTTACTACTTTTTTATTCTATTGATTGAACAAAATTTATTGTTGTTGTTCCGTATTCCGAACCGCTTGTTACATGGTCGAAATTTGCTCCGAAGAATATAATAACATCTTCGTTTCCTGCATACCAATCCGTTGCAGGAGCTGTTGACGGATCACTTCCGTAACCAACCCAAATACCGCCGTTAACTCCGCTTTTACCGATAACTCTTGAAAGATCTGCTAAAGTTGAAAAATTGGAATCACTGTAATCAACTAAAATTCTTGAACCGTTAAATGGTTCTTCTGCACTGAAATCTGCAGGTAATGCCGATTTATAAGAAGCATTAGCATCAGTTACTTTTTTGCATTTTACAAACAAAGGTGCAAAATCACCTTCTTGATATGTTGTTGTATTACCTTTTCTTACAAGTCCACTATAGAAAGTATCTTCTCCGGACGTTCTGCCGGCATTTGCTTTATAATCACCTGTTGCGGTAGTATTTTTTGTGAACATATAAACCGTTGTTCCTGCTTGTTGAACTGATAAATTTGAATGAACTTTTGCAAACACAGTTCCGCCTGCCCACTGTGCAGACGTATTACCTAATGTAACTCCTGAAACATCAAAAGCAATAGAATCTGCTCCTGTACCTGTATAAGTGGAATAATCTTTATTTTGTACCCATTCATACAAAGTTACATCAAATACCATTGCTACTTCACTAAACGATGCAAATGCAGATTTTACAATGTTTATATCTGCAAAAGCACTTCCCGCCATAAACATCGTTACTGTTAATACTGCTAACAGACTAAAAAACTTTTTCATGTTTTACTACCTCCTAATTCTACTATTTATTACCAAAACTTTATTTTATCTCCTTAAATAATTTTCCCTCCCGTAAATTTATATTTAACTCATAAAATTAGAAATAAAAAAAACACATAAATTATAAAAATTTATGTGCATGCAAAAAAAACACGGTAAAACAAACTCCATTTAACAAAAATAATCATGTTAAAATTATTGTTTGTCATAACTAAAGTATAAACAATTCTTTCTGTTTTTTCAATAGTTTTTCACTTTGTAAAAATTGAGGCATAGAGGCATGGAAACGAAAAAAGGCCAGATTGCTACTCTTCATTTGCAATGACATGTTTTGTCGTTGTTGGCTTTCAAAGTATTTTCAGATTTTAAATTATAACGAAGTATTTGGCGAATGAAGTGTACGGCAAAAGTAAGCGGTAGCGGTTGGTACTCGATTGAGCAAAATACAAAGTTAGAATTTAAAAGATAAATACGTTTCTCCAAAAAAATTTTTAAATTTTGTATTGTAAAAAAGCAAAGAAAATTGATATCATTTACAGATATTAAAATATGTAACTTTATTGATACGGAAATAGTCTAATTTAACGACAGATTAAAGTAGGTTATAGGGTTATGGGGTGATAGGGTTATAAGGTTAGAACGACAACGACAAAGCAATTAAAAAAACAACCAATAACCTAAAAAATACGGAGTATTTTTTTTAATGAAAAAGAGTTTATACACATTAATAATATTTTGTTTAATGGTGTTTGTTTGTTATGCAAATGCCGAAACGTTAACTTGGCAAGATTGTATTGATATTGCAAACAAAACTAATAATACTCTGTTAATGGCAAAACAAGATTTACAAATTGCAGAATATGATTACAACATAATATTAAACAAATATTATCCGTCCGTAAACTTTAAGTACGGATTTTCAAGAAGCGGCAACGGGCACACCGGAAACAACTGGAGTGCAAGTTTAAATGCTTCTCAAACAATTTACAATTTTCAATCTAATGCACAAATACATAGCCAAAAAGCTAATATAAACAAAACGGTTGCACAACTTACAAAATCTTCTGCAGATGTTTATTATTCTTTAAGACAAGCCTTTTTACAAATGTGTTTCGCTCAAGAAAACATTACTCTTTTAGAAAGCATTTATAATATGAGAAAACAATCTGCCGATATTGTTAGATTACAATATGAAGGTGGTAAAGAAAGTAAAGGTAACATGTTAAGAGCACAAGCTCAAAAACAGTCTGCTTATGTAAACGTATCTAATGCTAAAAGAGATTTGGCAGTTGCAAGAAGAACTCTTGCGCAAACTTTAGGGACGGAATTAACTTCTTTATGCACGGTAGATTATAAGTTAGAGGAAGTTGAAGATACCACAAATATAGACGTAGATAATGCAGTAGCAAACTGTCCGGATGTAATACTTTCATCATCGACGGTAGAAATAGCAAAATATAGTGTAGACTCTTCCAAAGGAAATCTTTATCCGAATATTTCTGCATCTGCTTCAATAGGTGTTTCCGACGAAACTAATCCTATACCTCCAGCAAACAGTAAAAATTGGAGTGTTGGAGTAGGTCTGAATTATCCGTTATTTTCAGGTGGTATTACAAGTTCGTTAAATAGTATAAAAGCTGCAAAGACGTCTTTAGAAAAGGCTCAAGAAAGTTACAAACAAACAATACTTACAACAAAAACAACTTTAGAAGAAATTTTGGCAGATATCGAACGAACAAAAGATAATATAGAAATATATAAATTGTTTTTAGAAGCAGCAATTCAAAGACAAAAAGAAGCAACAATAAAATATAGAGCAGGAACGATGGAATTTCAAACTTGGCAAGATATAGAACAAGAATATGTAAACAGTCAAATGTCACATCTTTCCGCTTTACATAATTATAATTTAGCATTAGCTAAAAGAGATAGACTTTTGGGTGATACCCACGGAGAAATAAAATGAAAAAAGCAGCAACAATTTTTACGATACTTCTTGTACTTGGAATAATAATAACTTATCAACTTAGAGATAAAAAAGAAAAGGTGCCGGAGATAGTTTATATGCCTTATACGGTAACAACGGCAGATGTTAAAGAAATTATCGATACTACCGGTGAAGTATCTGCTTTAAACAGAGTAGAAATAAAACCTTCAGTGTCAGGTAGAGTTGACAGACTTTTAGTTAATGAAGGCGATACCGTAAGAAAAGGGCAAGTGTTAGCATATTTAAGTTCTTCCGATAGAGTTGCAATACTTGATGCCGTTAGAGCAAATCCTAACGAAAATATAAAAGATTGGGAAAACACATATAAAGCAACTCCGGTAATTTCGCCTATGAACGGTAAAATAATTTTAAGAAATGTCGTTGAAGGTCAAACAATTTCTACAAATGATATTTTGTACGCTTTAGCAGATGAATTAATAGTTTTAGCAAGTGTTGATGAAGCAGATATCGGAAAAATAAAAAACGGGCAAAGAGCAGAAATAACACTTGATGCTTACAAAGATGTTACTATTAACGGTAAAGTATTTCAAATTTTGGAAGAAGGTAAAAATGTTAGTAATGTTATTACATATTATGTAAAAATAAGACCGGAAAAAACACCGGCATTTTTTAAATCGTTAATGACGGCAAACATAGATATCATAGTTAAAGAACAAAAAGATGCCGTAGTTATTCCTTGGGACAGTTTTGTTGAAGATGAACAAGGAGAAACTTTTGTTTTGGTTGGCGATGAAATGCAGCAAAATAAACATAAAATAATCACCGGTATTTTTGATGGAGACAATGTTGAAGTAACTTCGGGACTTTCTAAAGGTGATACTATTTTAGTTAAACAAGACAAATATAATATTGCTACTACTAAAGAAATGACTAAAGGATTTTTGTCTATGGGACCGGGAAAAAGAAAAAGCAATAAAGAGATCTTAAATAATTCTGGAGCACCGAAAAAACAGTAGGACAGGTTATAAGATTATAGGATTATAGGATTATAAGGTTATAGGTTTAACGGCAAACTGCAACTAAAAAATAACCAATAACCTCATAAACCGATGAACTAAAATTATGGAAAAGCATGTACCATTATTACAAATAAAAAACATTACCAAAGTTTATAATGTCGGTGATAACAGACTCGACATTTTAAAAGGTATAAATTTAACCGTTGAAGAGGGTGAATTTGTTGCTATTATGGGACCTTCCGGTTCGGGTAAATCTACACTCATGCACATATTAGGTTTACTTGACAGACCTACGGATGGTGTATATGAAATATATGGTGAAAATGTTTTAAAGTTTAACGATAATCAAACCGCTTTTTTAAGATCAAAAATTATAGGTTTTGTTTTCCAACAATACAATTTGTTAAACAAAATGACTGCTGCAGATAATGTTGCTTTACCTATGGTATATTCCGGCGGTAAAAACAGAAAAGAGAAATCTGAACAATTACTTAATGAAGTAGGATTAAGTGACAGAATAGAACATAAACCGACACAACTTTCCGGAGGACAACAACAAAGAGTAGCAATAGCAAGATCTTTAGTAAACGACCCTAAAATAATTTTTGCGGATGAACCTACCGGAAACTTATCTTCAAAACAGTCTAACGAAATAATGCAAATATTAACAGACTTAAACAAAAAAGGTATAAGTGTAATTTTGGTTACTCACGAACCTGATATTGCAAAATGGGCAGACAGACTTATAATGATTAAAGACGGACAAGTGTTATCCGACACAATTCAAAAGAAAAAAGAAAAAGTAGATACAAAACCTTTAAAAATAAAAAAAGAAAGCTCACATTTAAGTATAGCCGAATTTGCAGAGAATTTTTTTTCCGCAATAAGAGCAATTATTTCTAACAAAACAAGATCAATTTTAACTATGCTTGGTATAATCATAGGTGTTGCTTCAATTATATCCATGTTAGCTTTAGGTAACGGAGCACAAAAAGCACTTGAACAGCAAATAACATCTATGGGAACCAATTTATTATATTTGATGCCGGGAAGAATTTCGTTAGGTGGTGTTTCGGGTACAGTTGCAAGAAGAATATATTTAAAAGATGTTGAAGCTCTTGCAACAAATACCGAACTAATAAAAAATATTGATCCTAATGTAAATGGCTCTGTGCAGGTTGTTTACGGTAACAAAAATTCAAATACTTCAATTACCGGTGCTACTCCTGCTTATCAATACTTACAAAATGCTGTTCCTCAATACGGCAGATTCTTTACAAGATCTGAAAATGAAAATTTGGCTAAAGTTTGTGTTATAGGAACAACGGTAGTAAAAAACCTTTTCGGAAATGAAAATCCTGTAGGCAAATATATTAAAATTAACAGAAAACAATTTAGAGTCATAGGAATTTTACCGGTAAAAGGTGCTCAAGGTTATAGGGATGGTGACGATATGGTGATAGTTCCTTTAAATACTGCTATGAAAAGATTATTGGGAACAAATTATGTATCTTCCGTTGCCGTTGAAGTTCAAGATGGTAAAATGAGTGAAACCGAAACTTATTTACTACAAACAATGCTTGAAAGAAACAAACTGACTTCCGAACAGGCAGACGCTTTCAGAATAAGAAACATGTCGGACATGATACAAATGCTCACATCTACAACTCAAACAATGACAATGCTTTTGGGCGCTGTTGCGGGTATATCGTTAATAGTCGGTGGTATAGGTATTATGAATATAATGCTTGTAAGTGTAAGTGAAAGAACCAGAGAAATAGGATTAAGGAAGGCTATCGGTGCAACAAGAATTGCAGTTCTTTTACAGTTTTTAATAGAGTCATCGGTATTATCGTTACTGGGCGGAATATTAGGTGTAAGTTTAGGTATAGGTATATCGGTTATCGTATCTAAAGTTGCGGGATGGGCAACATTTATATCTACTTTTTCAATTGTTTTATCTGTAGGCTTTTCCGCAATTGTAGGTATAGTGTTCGGTTTGTGGCCGGCAAAGAAAGCATCGGAATTATCGCCGATTGAAGCTCTTAGATACGATTGATGGTTTATCTTTTGAATTTATTTTGAGGAGGATATATGAAAAAATTTGTAAGTTTAGTATCAGTATTATTTGTAAGCAGTTTTATTTTTGCAGCACCACCAAAAAGTGACAAAGGTAATATACCGCCGGAACCGCCACAAAAACATCAACAACAAATGAAATTGGACTTTGAAAAAATTTCCAAAGAGCTAAAGATTACCGATGAACAGAAACAAAAAATAAATGAATTAATGAAAACAGATTTAGAAAAGAAAAGAGAGTTAAGACAGCAAATAAAAGAAAAATCAACTGCTATTGATGAAGAATTAATGAAAGAAAAATTTGATATTTATGTAGTAAATAAATTATCTGAAGAAATTCAACAATTAAATGCAGAAATTGCAAAAATAAATATTGAAAGTAAATTAAATGTCAGAAGCATTCTTACTTTTGAACAATATTCCAGAATGGAACAAGCCAGAAAACAAACAATGGAAAATTTCAAACAGGAAAAAATAAATCATCAAAAGAAAGAACAAGACAAAAAACAAAACAAAGAACAAAAAGGTAAGAAAAAATAGTTTTACATAATAAAAAAGCAGGTAAACATTAGTTTACCTGCTTTTTTTATATTAAAGTATAAATTTTAAAATAATGCTGCCTTTAAATTTCTATCATCGTGTTTGAATATCTTTTTAATAAATCTTTTACATTTTGCAGCAGGAGTATTATATATTTTCAATTTGTTCTTTATTTCCTTCAATTTAGATTCTGCCGCTTTTTTACCTTCATTTACCATCAAATTAAATTTATTAAATTCAGACCATGATATTTGTTTAATGTTTGGTTCAATGACAA
Organism: Elusimicrobiota bacterium; assembly: GCA_017529005.1. Taxonomy (GTDB): domain Bacteria; phylum Elusimicrobiota; class Endomicrobiia; order Endomicrobiales; family Endomicrobiaceae; genus Ruminimicrobiellum. Next base: position 22,299 of record JAFXOB010000221.1, on the reverse strand, counting down.
CATCTGCTTGTTTTATAAGTATTTCATAAAACAAATGACTTGCAATAAAGTTACATCTGTTCATAATATCTTTAGAGTTTGTAGGTAATGTTTCCAATGTTTTTAATTTACTTTTAACATCCGATGCCAAAACAAAATCCGCACCAAACATTTTTGCTACCGTTACGGGGGTAACATTTACATGTGCTCCGTCGGTATACCATACATTATCTATGTTTACCGGAGGAAATACTCCCGGAATTGATGCAGATGCCAACACTATTCTTCTTAAAGAGCCTTTGGTAAATATTTTTTCTTTACCATTAGTAATATCGGTTGCTACACAAGCAAAAGGTATTTTTGTATCGGCAATATCCATATCGGGAATAACGGTATTAACAAGATCTTCTAAAATAGAATGAGATAAAAATGCATTTCCGCCTTCTTGAGAGCCGTACTTAACAAACTCTCTTGCTTTTCTTATTAAGCTTCTCGCAGAAGTTACTTGGTTTTCATCCTGCATTTTTTGCATGTTCATTTTAGAAAATAAAATATTGAAGAAATAATTTTTTAAAGTTTTTTCTATCAATTCCGGAGTTTCTTCCATTGCATACAATGCTCCTATAATGGAGCCCATAGAAGTTCCGGTGATATAATCAAACTTTATTTTGTTTGCTTCCAACACTTTTAACACACCGATATGAGCTAATGCTCTTGCACCGCCACCACCTAATGCTATTGCCTTTTTCATACTGCTTACCTCTTTTATTTCTTACCTAATTGACCGCATGCCGCGCCGATATCCAAACCTTTAGGTTCTCTAATATTTACTGTTATACCATTCAATTTTAATATTTTTTTAAAGTTTAATATTGATACTTGTAACGGAGTTTTATAATCAAAACTGTTTGTTTCATTATACGGAATTAAATTTACCTGTACACTCGGATTAACAAGTCCTGCTGTTTTCATAAGTCTTGCAAGTCTGTGTGCATCCGTTGAAGTATCATTAAAATCTTTTAACAAAATATATTCTATTGTAACTCTTGAATTCGTCTTTTTCAAATAATATTTGCATACATTAAGCAAATCAGATATTTTTGTATCAAAATTATTTGGAATTATTTTTGTTCTTTGTTTATCGTCTGTTGCATGTAAAGAAAGAGCAAAGCGAACACCGTACATTTCGTTTGCAAGATTTTTTATTGCCGGAATTACACCCATAGATGAAACTGTAATGTGCCTTTTACCGATATTCATTTCTTTTTTTGATATTAAAGTTTTTATTACAGATGTTAAGTTTTTATAATTCAGCATAGGTTCCCCCATACCCATAAACAAAACACCGGATATTCTTTCTTTAATATCATTTTCTATGTGCAATATCTCTTCTAAAATTTCACCTCTGGACAAATTTCTAACAAATTTTGTTTTACCGGATAAACAAAAATTGCATGAAACGGGACATCCTACCTGAGTTGAAATACAAACTGTTTTTTTGTTGTCGGCAGGTAAGCATACAGCATAAATATATTTGTTGTCGTAAGTTCTGAATGTATACCTAACTGTTCCGTCCAGTATTGATTCGTCTTTAATAACATTTGTAAAACTTCTTAAAGTAAAAGAAGATTCTAAATTTCCTCTTATATCTTTTGATATATTTGTAAATCCGTCAAAATCTAAAATTTTTTTTGAATAAATCCATTGTATTATTTGATTTATTCTGTAATTTTCCGAAACAAACGGTTTTAAAACAGAATATAATTGTTGAGGTTCTATATCAAGGATAAATGTTTTTTTCTGTTTCGACATTAATATATCACCTTCGGTATATCATATTTACTGTTATTGTTACTAAAAACATTAGCCATTTGTTCAAGTTTTTTAATCCTTTCTTCAATAGGAGGATGAGTCGAAAATAAATTTTGTATATCTTTACCTTTTAAAGGATTAACTATAAACATATGTGCTGTACTTGCAGAAACATTATTTTCTTGTCTCGAATTACCATATGCCAATTTTCTTAAAGCAGAAGCAAGTGCCAAAGGATCACCTGAAATTTTTGCGCCATCGGAATCTGCAATATATTCTCTTGATCTTGAAATTGCCATTTGAATAAGAGCTGCCGCAATAGGTGCAAGTATCAATAGTAATAAAGCTATTATTGCATTATTATTTCTGCCTCCTCTCCCTCCGCCAAACCAAAATCCCATTCTAACAAGCATCATAATAGCGCCTGCTAAAGTAGCAGCTATACAACTTATTAAAATATCTCTGTTTTTTACATGCGACAATTCATGAGCAATAACTCCTCTTAATTCTCTATCATCTAAAAGTCTTAATAAGCCTTCGGTAACAGCAACTGCTGCATGTTGCGGGTTTCTTCCCGTAGCAAAAGCATTCGGCATATTCGTATTTATTTTATAAATTTTCGGTGTAGGAATTTTTGCAGACATTGCAAGCTCCGACACAATACTGTGTAATCTTGGATCTTGTTCAGGTAAAACAGGCTTTGCCTTATATGCCGCTAATACCATTGAGTCTGAAAAAAAGTAAGATATGAAATTTGTTATTATGGCAAAAATCAAGGCTATTTGCATACCTTGAACTCCGCCGAGAAGTTCACCTACAATCAAGAAAAACACTGTCATCAACAACAATAAAACAAATGTTTTCAATGAATTCATATATTTACTCCTATTGACAATATATCTATTGTATTATACTAAATTTATTTACATTTAATAAGTGACATCATTCTTTTATCGGTAGGATCTCTTCTGTAGGAGTAAAACATTTCATACTCGTGGCATGTACAATGAGAATTTATAAATATTCTTTTTATACCAATTTTTTTCATTTGAGACTGTGCTTCCTCCGAAAGAGAAAAAAATTCTTCTTCGGATGATCTGTTAAATGCTTTTTTCAGTTCGTCTCCGACTTGATAACAACATTTCGAAATATGCGGACCTATATATGCAAAAATATCTTGAGAACTTATACCGAAATCTTCCAAAAATCTTATTGTTGCACTTTCAATAATACCACCTGCAAGACCTCGCCATCCGGCATGCACCATAGCAACTACAGAATAATCTCTTGAAGCTAAAAAAACAGGCATACAATCCGCGGTAAATATACATAATATAACATCTTTGTCGTTTGTTATAAGTCCGTCACATAAATCTATTGTTTTACCGCAATCTTGTTTTGAAACTTTTTTTACGGATGTTCCATGCACCTGATTTGCAAAAACTATTTTTGTATAGTCTATACCGAAAGATTTACAGAAATTAATTCTGTCGTTTACATTTTTCATATCACCACAATATTTTGTTGTGGTTAAATTAAATGTTTCAAAATTTTTTTCCGTAATTACAATATTATTTTTTTGCATAATATTTATAATTTTGTAGGTTTATAAGTTTCGTAAGCCGGCTTTGAAAAAATATCTTCTTCTTTTTTTGTTTCTTCTGTTTTTTTATTTCTGCTTATATCTTCCGAAGTATCTTTATTTTTAAATAAGCCTAATTGATCTTCTTCTTCCTTGTCCGTATCTTGTACACTATCTTTCTTGAAGGAAGCTATTATTGCTACTCTGATTTTTGTGTCAAGTTCATTATTTTCTATATTACCAACTTTTAAAGATTTATAATGTCTAAATTCTTTTGCACAATAATCGTATGCATATTTGACATCACCGACTGCAATCTCATTTATATTAGAATATGAAATATTTATCAATATTTTGTGTGCATCTACTATATCTTCACCTTCAACAAATTTGTTCGTAATGGCATTTTGAAAAGCTTCTTCCAAAGTTTGCCCGTCTCCCAAACCTATAATGGCATTATCTACATCCGATAACACACCTTTAACATCTGCAAAATCTATGTTTATCGTTCCGGTTTTTGTAATTGTATCGGTAATAGATTCTATTGATCTTCTTAACACATCATCTATAACTTCAAACCCTTTTTCATAGTGAGTTTTTGAATCAACCAAAGTAAATATTCTGTCGTTAGGAATAACTATTAAAGCATCGGTATATTCTCTCATTTCAGCTATACCGAGTTTCGCATTTTCAACTCTTTCGGGTCCTTCTGCCGTAAATGGTCTTGTTACTACACCAACCGTTAAAATTCCTAACTCTTTTGATACTCTTGCAATAACGGGAGCTGCACCTGTTCCTGTTCCTCCTCCCATACCGGTAGTAATAAAAACCATATTTGCACCTTGCAATATATCTCTAAATTTATCAACGGCTTCTTCCGCATATTGTTTTCCTTTTACAGGATCTCCGCCGACACCTAATCCTGTTCCTATAGAAACTCTGTTTTCTGCGGCAGATTTTTTTAAACTACCGTTATCAGTATTTACGGCATAAAGTTTAACGCCTGTAATATTTGCCATTATCATTCTTGTAACTGCATTTGTTCCGGCTCCGCCTACGCCGACAATTTTTATTTTTGCATCGGGAATTATTACTTCATTATTATTATTTGGAAATCTTATTTCAATATTTTCCATAACTCATTTCTCCGTTAAGAATTTTTTTTAAAAGCTTTTATGGCAGCTTGAATCTTTTTCAAAATCTTTTTCGTTGTACTTACAGATTCTCCGTCTTCATCTTCATAAACACTTTCTTCTTCCTGTTCTTCTTCACCTTCGGCGTAATCGTTATCCATTAAATTTTTTGTTTTGTTTTTTAATATTGCAAAACATGAAGTATATACCTGTGAATTAATTACAGAGTCAAAGTTTTCTTTTTTTTCTTGTGAATAGACAAAATCATCATGTACAAAATTAACACATTTAGCGTTAGTGGAAAAATACTTTGAAAAAGCTTCAGGCATACCTTTTAACAAAGAGCCGCCGCCGGTTAATAAAAATCCGCCTACCAATTCGTCCGCTTTTACACCTCTTTTTAAAAGAGCAGAGTTTATTTCTCTTAACTGTAATTCAACTTGCGGTTTTATAATATCAACTAAATCTTTTACCGTATATTTTTGTTTTTGGTTTCCTAAAACACTATATTCAAACTCGGTATTTTTCGTAATAAGGTCTTCCAAAATATAACCATATTGTTCTTTTATTGCTTTTGCTTCTTTTAAAGTAATTCTTAGCTTTTTTAATATATCTCTTGTAACATAATCAGAACCGAAATTCAGTTCAAAAGCATGTTTTAATTTTCCTTCAACATAAACAACAACACCGGTAGTCATTCCGCCGATATCAACTAAAATACAACCGTATTCTTTATCCTCTTTAGAGACCAAAGTGTTTGCAATTGCCGTGTATCCGTATCTTAAAATATCTCCACCAGTTGCCTGCCTTATATTGGTTAAATAACTTTTTAATCCGGTTACAACCACTGCAGATAACTCTAAATATTTACCGCCCATTCTTTCCGGATTTATAACTTCCTGATCATCTAATTTATATTGTTGCGGTATTATTTCTATTGTTTCTTTGTTTTCCGGAAGTTTGTTTGCTTCCTCCAACCTGTTTCTTATATCCGATATTGTTTCTTCCGTAACTCTGCAGATATTAGTATCATCACTGTTCTTTAATGCTAAACCGGCTTCTGAACTAAAAACTTCTATTTGAGAACCTCTTATTGCACATACCAATTTAACTTCTTTTAAATTATATTCGTTTTCCGCTTTAGTTAAAAATTTGTCTACCGTATATTCGGCAGCACTTATATCGGATATCGCACCGCATTTCACACCTTCGGAAACAAATGTTTCCGCAGATAAAATTTCAATTTGGTTTTCATCGTTATATTTAGCAAATACACCATGAATAGAATTTGTTCCCAAATCCAAACTTAAAAACACATTTTTATCCATCTGTTAAACTCCTATTTTTTTACTTCTTCATTTATATTTGAAATTTTTACTATTACTTTATCTTTGTTTACATCAAGAAAACTTAAATCTATATAATCCATCCCTTGCTTTTTATTAGCTAAATCTTTTGAAATAGCAAAAAACTTTCTAACTTTTTCTTTTATTTTACTTTCTTTCGGATAACCCCAATATATTTCCGTTCCGTTGTTCATCGTTATAACAATATCATCCAATTCACCAAACTTTATCTCCTTCATTTCCGGAATTAAATCAGAAAAATAAGTTTTAAGATTTTTGTAAAAATGTAACAGTGTTTGTCTGTCTTGTTCAGTATCGTACAACAAAAAAGGAATTTGCATTAAAGACATATTGCCTCTTAAATTAAAAGGTTTGTTGTCAAAATCCAATCCTTCTTTATTTCCTTTATTATAAATAAATACTTCCGGCTCTCTTTCGGTTAAAGAAACAACCACTTTTATTTTCTTTCCTTTACCGAACCAATTCCTTCTATAAGCAGAAACTTTTTTTAATTCAGATTTAATATTCATTAAATCTTTTTCAAATTGCCATAAATTTATTCCTATCGCCGTTTCTCCGACTTTAAACGGAATTGTGTTCATTATTTCTGATTCGGTAATATTTTTACATCCGTTAACTTCTATATTTTCTATAAAAAATCTTTCAAGAGAACATAAATAAGACATCAAATGATTGTAAGCATATACACTTGAAAAAGCTAAACAAATAATAAAAAGCAATATAATAACATTACGGAAAATCTTTTTAATCGATTTTTTTATTTCGTTTTTCTTTTCTTTAATTTTATTTTCAGGTTTTACTAAAACACGAACACCATAAGGAATTTTAGGCGAATCTGTTAAAACAACAGATCTTACATGTTTATTTTGAGAAGCTTTTTTTACAGACCTTTTGCCTACAGTCTTTTTTGCTCCATTTTTTGTTATTTTGTTTTCTGTTTTTTTTGGTCTTTTTTTACCTTTAATTATTTTTATAGCCATTTTATCTTGCCGATTTTAAAATTTCCAATACCAAATCTTCAAAACTTAATCCCATATGTTTTGCGGCATCCGGAAATAACGATGTTTTTGTCATACCCGGAAGAGTATTTACTTCCAAAACATATATATCGTTATTTTTATCTACTATCATATCAACTCTGCATGTTCCGTTACATCTGAACTCATCATAAACTTTCAATGCAATGTTTTGTATCTTGTGCAATACCTTTTCGGATAATCTTGCAGGAATAATATGTGTTGATTGCCCTACGGTATATTTAGATTTAAAATCATAAAATTTACCTTTAGGAACAATTTCTATCACCGGTAAAGGTTTGCCGTTTAATACACCTGCAGTAACTTCTATACCTTTAATATATTTTTCCACCAATATTCTATCTTCATAAGAAAAAGCTAATTTTACTGCTTTTTCAAACTCTTTTTTGTTTTTTACTATTGATATTCCTATTGCAGAACCTTGTGATGCAGGTTTTACGACAACGGGAAAAGGAATTTCTTCAAACGGTTTTAATTTTTCTATCATTGTCCATTTAGCCGTAGGAATTTTTGCCGATTCAAACATCTTTTTTGATATTATTTTGTCTATAGTTGCAGCACTTGAAAATACACCGCAACCGGTATAAGGTATCCCCATAATTTCAAGCATACCTTGAATTGTTCCATCTTCACCGGGTGTTCCGTGCAAAGTTATATATGCAACATCTATTTTTTCTTTTACCAACTTTTGAGCTACATTTTTGTTTACATCTATTAAAACGGTTTTAAAACCTAATTTTTTTATTGCATTATAAACTGCTTTACCAGACATTAAAGAGATTTCTCTTTCCGAAGATGTTCCCCCGCACAACACACCTATTTTTTTATTTTTTAAATTTATCATTTTATTATCTTTATTTCCGTTTCAAGTTTTATATTATATTTCTTATAAACTTCGTTTCTTACAAAATCTATTAAGCTTATCATATCTTTTGCACAACCGTTATCTTTATTAATAAAGAAATTTGCATGTACATCGGATATTTTTATCCCGCCGACACTATAACTTTTAAGTTTTAGAGAATCTATCAGTCGTCCTGCACTATCATCTTTCGGATTTTTGAATATACATCCTGCGTTTTTAGTGCCGATTGGTTGCGAGCTTTTTCTTCTTTTAAGCTCTTGTGAAATCGTCTTTAAAATATCATTTTTATCAGCTTTTTTCAAGACAAGAAATATCTTAGTTATAATGTTGCCTTGCAAGTCACTTTTTCTATATTCAAATTTGATATCATTTTTAGTTAAAACTTTTTTATTTCCGAAATAATCAACAACTTCTATTTTATCAATAATATCGGATATGGAACAATTTTTTACTCCTGCATTACCGTAAACTGCACCGCCTACTGTTCCCGGAATTCCGGAAAGAAGCTCTAAACCGCTTAACCCTTGCTCAGCTGTTTGTTGTGCTAAATAAGTTAAACTTACCGCACTACCGCAAACAACTATATTTTGAAATATTTCATATTTATAAAATTTACCGGAAAGTTTTATCACTATCCCGTTAAAACCTTCGTCACTAAATAAAATATTTGAACCGCCGCCGATAACAAAAAACTTTACTTTATTCTCATTTATAAACTTTAATAATGATAACAACTGTTCTTCGGTTTCAACTTCAACAAAATAATCTGTGTTACCGCCTATACACAATGTGGTATGTTTTGATAACGGCTCATTACATTTATAATTACATTTTATTGAGGATAAAAAATGTTCTATATTATTTTTAATAATTCTTCTCCCTGTTGCCAAACATTACCTGCACCGAGTGTTAACAAGATATCATTTTCTTTTAATGTTTTTGCAACGGAATTTATATCGGTAAACTTTTGTACATTACACTTATTTTCTTTTGCAGCATTTACAATTAAATCCGATGTTACACCTTTTATCGGTTTTTCACTTGCGGCATAAATATCCATAATATAAACTAAATCCGCTTTTTTAAGAGCCTTACCGAACTCTTTATACAAGTTTCTTGTTCTTGTATATCTGTGCGGTTGGAATATTGTGACTAATCTTTTGTGCGGATAGTTATGTTTTAGTGCAGAAAGTGTAGCATTTATTTCGGTAGGATGATGTCCGTAATCGTCAATAACAGTTATACCGTTTTTTTCACCCTTAACTTCAAGTCTTCTTCCTACACCGCCGAATTTAAACAACGCATCTCTTATTGTTACAAATGGTATATCAAACTGCAGCCCAATACCAATTGCCGCCAACGAATTTAACACATTATGTTCACCCGGAACTTTTAACAAAATTTTACCGAGTTTTTTACCTTTATAAATAACAGTATATTCCGTGTTTCCGTTAACAACTATAATATCCGTTGCCGTTATATCAGGATTGCCTTTAAAACCGTAAGTAATATATTTTCTTGTCGCATAAGGTAACACTTCTTTAACCAAAGGACTGTCAGTACAAACCATTGCACTACCGTAAAAAGGAAGACTGTTTATATGTTTGATAAAAGCTTGTTTTAAGTTGTCCATAGAACCATAATAATCAAGGTGATCGTTATCTATATTTGTTACTATCGTTAATACAGGGGATAGTTTTAAAAACGAACCGTCGGACTCGTCTGCTTCAGCTATCATATATTCACCCTTACCTAAACGAGCATTTGTTTTTAAATTCTTCAACTTACCGCCGATAACTATCGTAGGATCAAAACCACCCTCATCCAATATCATTGATGTCATTGATGTTGTTGTTGTTTTACCGTGCGTTCCTGCAATTGTAATTGTATATTTTAATCTTGCAAGTTCCGCAAGCATCTCTATTCTTGGAATAATAATTATTTTTTCTTTTATTGCCTGTTGAACTTCCGGATTATCTTTTGAAATAGCAGTAGATGTTACTACAACATCTACATTTTTTATATTTTCTTTTTTATGTCCGATATATATTTTTGCACCTAACTCTTTTAATCGTTGAGTAACTTCCGTTTTTTTTATGTCGGAACCTGAAACTTGATGACCTAAATTCAGTGCAACTTCTGCAATACCGCTCATTCCGGATCCACCGATACCTACAAAATGTATTCTCTGTTTTCCGTTAAACATTTTATTCCTCTTTTATCTTTTTGTTTGAAAGATATTCGTTTATTCTATATTTTAAAAGATCCATTCTCATATTAATATCACTGGACAACTGCGAAGAAAAAAAATTAAGATCACTTAAATTATCAAAAATTTTTGAAGTTTTAAGCTGTTTAATATCCATAAAACTTTCTAATACTTTTAGATTATCAAGATCTTTATCGGTATGTTTATATCTTTTCATTTTTGAATTTGAAGTAGTATAAAGCTCATCCAGAAGATCATTTTCAGGTTTAACTAATAATTCAGCTTTTGTCATATTATGTCTAAAACTTTTTTCTATATAATTTTCTAAATATTTATCTATTCGTTCCGGTGTAATAATAAATTTAAATACAACAAAAACAGATAGTATAAATATCAAAAGGCTTATAAATGATGTTAATAATATTATTTTCAATATTTTCATAATCTAAATTATACCAAGTTTATATGTTTTTTATAAACTTAATTTATTTCCTTACATAAATTAAGTTTGCAACTTCACCGTCTAATGCAATTTGTGTCTCATTAACTTTCACAATATACGTAGGAAACTTTTGATGTAATTTCAATTTTGTTCCCGGCACCATACCGAGAGACAAAAGTTTGTGCATATAATCATGATTTGTTGTAACTATATACGAAAGTGTTACATCTTCGGCAATATCAACTTTTGATAAAGGAACAACTATAGACTCTATTTTGCTGCTTGAATTTTTACAACAGTTTCCTTCCGGTATAGGATTTCCGTGAGGACACTGTTTAGGATGACCGAGCAATGTACATATAGAATCTGCCAAATCGGTAGAAAGATTATGTTCCAAATCGCAAGCAATTTTTTCTATATCCTGTCTGTTAAAATCTAAAACATCAGCTAATAATCTTTCAGTAAGTCTGTGTCTTCTTGTAAGTTGTTTTCCCAAATCTTCACCTGCATCGGTGAGTTTTATTTTATTGCCTTCTTTTACTATATATTTACCATTTAAAAGTTCATCTATTATATTTTCATCTACACCCTGTTTAACAGTTTTTGATACTTCTTCAAAGTCGTCGTTTCCTCTTTGAATTGATGTCCAAATTACACCAAGCGCTTCTTCAATATCTCTGTTCGTCTTACTTTTGTGCTCGTTTAGAGCCATTTTTTCTCCTTTGCTTGAGCTAAACAACTTTATCTTTTAAATTCTAACTTTGTATTTTCCTTCTTCGAGTACCAGCCACTCCGTTTTTCCTTTTGTACACTTCAGGCGGAAAATACTTCGTTATAATTTAAAATCTTGAAAGTCTTTGATTGCAACAAACAACTGCAAGGTAAAAATTTGTTTAGCAAATTTTTTATTTTAAATAATTTTTCAAAAAATTCTTTACTTTAACTAAATCATTGTCGGTTAAAATCGGTATCAGTTCATTAATTTCTTTTATGCTCTTATCCCACCATTATAGTTTAAGTAACAATTTTATTAACTCATTATCAAATCTTTTTCTTATTACTTTTGCAGGATTACCTGCAACTATTGTATAAGGTTTTACATCGCTGCCTACAACCGAATTTAAACCTATAATCGCACCGTCTCCTATATGTACTCCGGGCAAAATTGTTACATTTTGACCTATCCAAACATCGTTACCTATTATGGTATCACCCTTTAACGGTAACTTACTTAATGCCGGAGCTTTTTGTTTCCAACCTTCAAAAATATAAAAAGGAAACGTTGTAACCGCATTCATTTGATGATTTGCTCCGTTCATCACAAAATTTACTCCTGCAGCTATTTGGCAAAATTTTCCTATTATAAGTTTGTCACCGATAAAATCGTAGTGGTGTGTTACATGTTTTTCAAAGTCCGTATCGGCAAAATAGGTAAAATCACCAACAATAATATTTTTGTTCTTTATCGTAGGTTTAACATTTATTATTGTCTTAATATTTTTATTAGGAAATATTTTATTAGGATTTGGAATTCCCATTCTATACTCCTTTATAAACTAAACAACTCATCAACAGAATTAAATCTCAAAAACGGTGTATGATGTGCTGCATTTTTTAGCAATACGAATTTGTCTTTAAAATATTCCTGTTGTGTACTCGGACTAAAAACTTTATCGGTATCGGATAATATTACTTTATCAAATTCCATAGGTTTATATTTTAAATCACAATATTCTTGTAATTTTATTAATTCCTGTTTTGAACTTTCAAACGGTCTGTAAGACGGTGCAGCAAGAAATTTCTTCAGTTCTTGTTCGTCATAAACCAAATATGTTGATATAAAATCCATACAATTGTCTAAATTTAAGTTTAACATTAAATCTATTATTTTGTTGCTTATACCGAATTTTTTATCTGTCATTAAAGGATTACCGTTTACGGCAACTTTTTTATCAAATTTAGGTAACTTGTCTTGTAATAAACAAGCAATCGTAACCCCTGCAGAGTAAGCTAATAAACTTACTTTATTATATTTTCTAAAATCAAACTCAAAATCTAATGTAGAATAATCCCAACACAATAATAAGTTTTTGCTTGAATAAAAATTTTTAAACTGGTTATCATCACATCCCCAACCGGTCAAAAATAAAACTAAATCGTTACTGTTATTTTCTATTAATTTCGTTTTCATTGTTTTAAAATCCCGATAATAAAAATCTTAACAATCCCCCAAATAAAACGGCATAAGTTGTAATCGCTACAAAAACTAATGATGCAATTTTTATTCCATGCTCTTTTATTACCATTAAACTCTGTGCAAGACACGGAACAAACAATGTTATAACTACAGCACTGACTAAAATTTGTCCTCCATTTAAAAGTCCGTCCTGTGCCAAAGTATAAATTCCGGATGCCCCGTAATCTCTTCTTAAAAAGCCCATAATAAATGTACTCGTCGTTTCTATAGGTAACCCCAAAAATTTTACTACTATCGGAGAAAACCATTTTTCCAATGTTGTAAGCAAATGAATTTTGTCCATAAAAAATAGGCCGACAGTAGCTAAAATAAATAAAGGTACTACCTCTTTCATATACCAAACAAGTCGCATTTTAACTTTAGATAAAATGTTTATTATTGACGGTATTCTCATTTTAGGAATTTCTATAATAAAGTTTGTAGATTCACCTTTAACATAGAAATCTAAAATTTTGCCTACCAAGAAAAGTGAAAATAGTATGCATAATAACCAAACTATCGTTGCCTTATAAGATACTGATGATAACATTGCAAGAATTATTCCCAACTGAGCAGAACATGGTATTGAAAGAGATAATAAAATCACAACTATCATTCTTTCTTTTTTCGTTTCAAGTATTCTTGAACTTAATACTGCCATTGTTCCGCAACCCAAACCTAACACCATAGGAAGAACAGCTTTACCGTTTAACCCTACAAGCGAAAATAATCTGTTAAGAATTACCGATAATCTCGGTAAATAACCTGAATCTTCAAGTATTCCGAAAAATGAAAAAAAGGCAATAACTATAGGAAAGATTATTGCAAAAGCGTAAGGTATTGCCATTGTAAAAATTCCGTATTGTCCTACAAACAAATCTTTTATGAAATTTACAAATCCGCCTGTACCTAAATAATCAAAACAATTTGCTATAAATGGATTTATTAACTCTTCAAACACTTTTGTTTGTATCCAATCTACAACAAAACCTGCAACAAACACTCCTATAAATTCATACATTATAAAAATTATGAACAACATTATTATTGTTCCCCAAAAGGGTTGCAAACAAATGTTGCCCAACTTTTCCATAAAACCTTTATGTTTTCTGTGCTTTATTTTTTTTACATCGGAAACAATATTCAATATAGTTTCATTGTTATCGTGAAATATTTGTGCCGCAAACATTTTGTATTCATCTTTAACGGTATCGGATACCAACTTAAAAACTTTTTCCTGCAACTTTTGCGGAACATACTGTTTTATATCTTTATCTCCGGACAACAAATATACAGCCAATGCTTTGGATATTGAAGATTTATCTTTTAAAACATTTTCTATTGTTAAAATATCTTTACTGTTTTTATATTCAACCGTTAAGTTACTTATTGTTGCTTGCGGTATAACTTTTAAAATTTCGTTTACACCGTCGCCTGTTGTTGCAGTGCAACAAGTTATAGGAACACCTAAAATTTCTGTAAGCTTTTTTATATTAATTCTAATACCGGATTGTAATGCTTCATCCCTCATATTTAAAACCAACACCATAGGAATTTTGAATAATGCAAGTTCACAAAACAAGTGTAACGATCTTTCAATATTTTTCATATCGCAAACTTGTACTATAATGTTAGGCTTTTCTTTTATTATTAAATCTCTTGTTACTTGTTCATCTTCCGATAACGGCATTAAAGAGTATGTGCCCGGAGTATCTACAACCTGGTATTGTTCACTACCTATTGTAATGGTTCCCCTTGTCACATCAACCGTAGTTCCTGCATAATTTGAAACAACGGCATATTGCCCTGTAAGTTTATTAAATATTACGGATTTGCCGACATTAGGATTACCGACAAATGCTATAAGTTTTGACATCTGTTATTTACCTTCTTTGATAAATAGTATTTCATATATAAAATATCAATATATTTTACCATTTTTTGGTAATTGTATTAAACAAATTTTATATATTTGTCTGTTCGAGTTCTAAAAGTTTTTTCTTTTTATCGAGTCCTGCAGCATATCCGGTTAGTTTGCCGTTTTTACCAACAACTCTGTGACAAGGGACTATTATTGATATGGGATTATGCCCTACTGCACCACCTATGGCTTGGGCAGACATTTTTGTTATACCTTTTTGATTTGCAATTTGTTTTGCTATATCGCCATAGGTTATAACTTTACCATAAGGTATTTTACATAAAATTTTCCAAACGGATTTTTTAAACTCGTTTCCTATAAATTTAACAGGAATTTCATTTATATCAGGTTTCTTACCTGCAAAGTATTTGTTTAGCCAATCTTTTACTTTTGTAAATATTTTCAGGTTATCATTTTCTATTATTTTGCCGTCAATGTTATCGGCAAAATATTTTTGCTTTTCAAACCATAAACCGACAATATTTTCTTTTTCATCACAACAAATTATGATTTTACCTAAAGGTGATTTGTAATTAGTTTTATAATATATTCGTTTATTCATTTAATTAAAAAAATAAGAGTTTCGAAAAATCTCTCTTTTAAGAAAGTACTTACGAAACTCTTCATTTATTATTTAACAAATCGGGGCGACTGGATTTGAACCAGCGACCTCTCCCACCCCAAGGGAGTGCGCTAGCCACCTGCGCCACGCCCCGATTTTTGTAACGGAATATATTCTACTTAAATAAAAAAATTTTGTCTATTGAATTTATATCAGTTCAACTTTTCCGGTAGTATGGGAAAAGTGGCACTTTGCAATATACAATTTATCGTTATCAACAGCATCTTTAATTATTTTTGAATTATCCAACAAATATTTTTCTACCCATAAAGTGTGTTTTCTTGCAAACTCGTTATTACAATCAAATTTACCTTTCCCGTCTATAACAGGATATACACATTTTAATATAGATTGAAAATATTCCGGCATTTCGGGATACTGTTCATTGGCATATTTCATAACTCCGCAATCGTCATGACCTAAAAGTATCAGAAGCGGAACATGCAATTTTTTTACTGCATATTCTATACTTTCTTTAACATTAGGACCTACAGCAATTCCCGCAACTCTAACAACAAACAATTCACCTATACCGCAATCAAAAATTATTTCCGGTACTACTCTTGAATCGGAACAACTTAAGACACAAGCATAAGGTTCTTGATATAGTGCAAGACTTTGTAATGTTTTTAAACACATATTTTTTGCTGTGGGGTTACCTGATATAAAATTTTTGTTTCCTTCCAACAATTTGTTCAACTCTTTTTGTGCAACTTGCGAAATCATAATATTTACCTCTATATTTTGTTGCCTAACTCGTAAGCTTTTTTTAACAGTTTCGGCATATTTTTTACATCGTTAGGACCTTCCGCACCGCCACCGGAAAGAACTTTCTTTAGTTTTACATTTTCAAAACAGTCTATCCAACCTTGAACACCGCTAACAACCCTATCTGCAACTGTTTTACTATCTTCCGTAGATGTTGTAATTAAATAAACTTCTCTGAATTTGTAGTTTGAAGAATATAATGAGTTTGCTCTGTCTATAACAGTTTTCATTTGTCCTGCCATTTCATAATAATAAACAGGGGTTGCCCAAACTATAACATCGGACTTTTTTATTTTTTCCGTTATTTTGTTGGCATCATCTTTTATTGCACATTTGCCTGACTTTTGGCAAGCAAAACAGCCTTTACAAAAATCTATTTTCTTATTTTTTAATGAAACAAATTCAACTTTATGACCTTTTTCTTTAGCACCTTTTGCTGCTTCTTTTGCAAGAAGTTCGGAATTTGAACCGTTCCTTAAACTTGTAGAAATTATTAATACTTTTTTCATAAAAATCCCCCGTTTTTTTTGAAGATATGATGATTGAAAGTTATTTTGTAACTTTTGATTCTATTGTTTTTATTACTTCATCAATTGAAAGGTTTTGTTCTTTCGCAATTTTTGAAATATCATCATATTCGTATTTTGTTCTTGTTACACCATACCCTTCGGAAACTTTTTTTCTTACAGGCCCAAAAACAGTTTCAATATTCTCTATTTTTCTGTTAAGACCATATCTGTAACTTACATTTCTTCTTATACCGATAGTAGTTGTGTGTTTAAAAATCAAACTTACTATTTTTTCTTCAATATCTTGTCTGCACATAACTGAAAGAACTATTCCCGGACGAGATTTTTTCATACAAACATTGGTAGTATACACTTCTACAGCTCCGGCATCAAAAAGAACTTTCATTGCAAACCCTATTTTTTCCGGTGTTATATCATCTATATTACACGTAAGTTCAACAATATCACTTTTTTGTTGCGAACTTCCAAGCATTGCTCTCAAACAATTCGCATAAACAAAATTTTTTCTTCCCATACCATAACCTATTTTCTCTACTTTCATAACGGGCATATCGGTAAAATCTGTTACAAAATATTTAAGTAATGCTGCTCCCGTAGGAGTACATAACTCTTCTTTAACTTCTCCGCAATAAACAGGTATATTTTTTAAAATAAAAACTGTTGCAGGTGCCGGAACAGGTAAAATTCCATGTGAACAATGAACATGTCCGCCGCCTACATTTATAGGAGAAGATATAATTTTTTCTATTTTAAGTTTGTCCGTTAAAATACATACTGCAGAAATATCTGCAATTGCATCCATCATTCCGACTTCATGAAAATGGACTTCAGATACAGAAACACCATGTGCATTACTTTCGGCTTCTGCTATCAATTTATAAACTGCAATTATATTATTTTTTATTTTATCCGAAATTTGTAAAGAATTTACAATATCAACTATTTCTTGAAAACTTGTGTGATGATGTGTATGTTTATGCTCATGTTTATCAACATGATTATCACTATGTTCGTGATGATGGCGTTCATCTTTAACAAAAAGATTTTCTTCTTTTATTCCGTCAACGGATACATCTATATATGTTCCCAATATTCCGCATTTTTCCGTTTTTTCAGCAGATATAACCGTTTTTGAAAGGCCGATATTGTTTATTTGATTTATAAAATCTTTTTTCTCGGTATCATCCAACAATTCATACAAAGCAGCTGTAAGCATATTACCTGCCGCACCCATAGAACAATCCAAATATAATGTTTTCATTTTTTTGTCTCCATATGATTAATCATATTTGCAATATAACCTGCTCCAAAACCATTGTCAATATTTACTACCGATACTCCCGCAGAACAAGAATTTAACATAGATAACAAAGCTGATATCCCATGAAAAGATGCTCCGTATCCAACACTTGTAGGAACAGCAATAACAGGACAATCCGCTAACCCGCCGATAACACTTGCAAGAGCTCCTTCCATTCCCGCAATTGCTATAATAACGGATGCATTCATAATATCATCAATATGAGCCATAAGTCTGTGTAAACCGGCAACACCAACATCATACAAGCGAACAACTTTATTCCCAAAAAATTCCGCAGTAATTGCAGCTTCTTCTGCTACAGGTATATCACTTGTTCCGCCCGTTGCGACAACAACTGTACCTATACCGTCAGGAAGTGCTTTTTTCCCTAAAATTGCGATTTTTGCATCACTAAAATATTTTATGCGAAATTTTTTTGAAATAATATCTTTTTTTTCTTTTTGCATACGGGTAATTAAAATATTGTTTTGTCCGTTTGTTTTCATTGTTTTTATAATACCGACTATCTGTTCGGCGGATTTTCCGGAACCATAAATAACTTCATTTGTTCCTTTACGAAATTTTCTATGAAAATCAATTTTGGCAAAACCGATATCTTCAAACGGTTTTTTTTTAATTTTTAACATTGCTTCTTTAACGGAAAGTTTTTTATTTTTAACTTGTTCAAGAATTTGTTTTAATTCACCGTTCATCTCTTGCCTCCATATCAAGACAAACCGTTTTATAATATGCCGATAACTTTTTAAATATTTTTTTTCTGTTTGAAACTATCAAAGGAAATTGTTCTTTTCTTATTTGAATCTTTGCCGTATCACCAATGGTTCTCACTCTAAAATCAACAAAACCTAAAGAAAAAAGGTATTTCTCCGCTTTTTCCGTTCGTTGTAACAAATATTTGTTTATTTTTTGTCCTGTGATAATACGAGTTGCAAGACATGTATAAGATATTTTATTCCATGTGGGCATTTTTTCTTTTTTAGATAATTTGCGAACATCCGATTTAGTAATGTTGCACAATTTAAGAGGAGATAAAACTGCCAATTCTTTAAGAGCTTTCATACCCGGACGGTCACTTTCTTTATCGGAAGCATTTGTTCCGTCAACAATAACATTAAAACCGTCTTTTATTGCTTCACGATATATTGCCGAAAAAATTTGTTTTTTACAAAAGTAACATCTGTTACTCGGATTTGAAACAATTTGTTTATTTGACAATACACTTAATTTAATAACTTTTAATTCAATATTAAAATCAGAAGCAAACTTTAGAACATTATCAAACTCAAAGTTGGGTTGAAATTCAGATTTTACATAATATGCTTTTACTTCTTCAGCATATTTTTTTGCAGCATACAAAAGATATGAAGAATCAACTCCGCCTGAAAAAGCAACTGCTACTTTTGTATATTTTGAAAAAAATTTTTTTAATTTCATTAATATATGAACGACTTCAATAAATTTATTGAAAAATTAATTTTCAGACGTAATCTTTGTTTTTGAAGTTTTTTTAAACAAAACTTCTTTAATAACACCTTTCGGATCGGATATAAGAACGATTATCAACCAAATAAGCATACCTAAAGCTACTACAGACAAACCAAGATACGCATCGTTCAACATATCTAACGGAGCGGGATTAAAAAATTCGGCTTTAATTTCCGCATATTCAAAAATTGCATCTACGAACCACATAATAGATGCTCCCCAATATAACCAACAAAGAACACCAACTTTCATATTGCTTTTATAAGCTCCGGCATACCAAATAACGGTACATATAATTGCAGCAAAAAGAGTAATTAAAAGTGTCATACTTATAATGCCTCCTTTGTAAGTTTAACTTCGCGAAGAGCTCTTTTTTCTATAATATTGGAAACTATCAACATACAAACCCATATTGCCGTAACTAAAACTGCCATAGTAACACCGGCACTTTCCATTTCCGCAAGCATATCTGCAGTTTCTCCGTTTTTAACAGCTGTAAGAAACGGAAAAAAAGGAACAACTTCTCCATGCCAAATATGTTCAAAAGCAAGAAGAGCGGAACCTCCCCATAAAAGTTTGTTTAACCATCCGAGTTTCGTAGAAAATTTAATTTTTGTTGTTTCTTCAACAATTCCGTCAGAAAAAGAAATTTTTACTTTTTCTTCTTTTTCTTTTGCTTTAATTATCTTTGTAATAATGGTTGTAACAACCGCTTCTGCTGCAGGAACTAAAAAGCATGCCATACCGACACCCTCCTTAAATAGTATACTTTCAACAATATACATTGTTATTATATTAAAAAAAAATAAAATAAACACTTTTTGTTGTTTTTTAGTAATAAATATAATAACAATTTATTAATTTTGTGATCGTTGTTAAATTATACCAATTAGAGCAACTCTAATGTCAATAAGCAATTAATCGGAAACATCCACATCCGGAACAATTTGTAATTTGTATTCAGGATAAACTTTTGCAAGTTGTTCGCTAATAATTTTTAGTCCTTCTTTGGCATCAATTTCAAAACTCATAACTATATCAAACCTTATTGTTTTTGCGGAAAGATCTACATAAAATCCGTGCATTTGTAAAACCCAATTGTAAGCCATTACGATTTCTTGTACTCTGTTTCGTATTTTGGATGCTTCATCATTTTTTGTATTGTAAGAATAAACTCCTGTCCCTGCAAGAATAACTCCCGTTTCATGATAAACTTTATTTTGTAACTTTCTTGTTAAAGTATCAACTTGTTCTACGGTCATTGTGTCCGGCAATTCCAAATGAACGGAAGCAAGATTTTTGTTTGGCCCGTAATTATGAATTATTAAATCGTAAGCACCGCGAACTTCCGGTTCTTCAACTAAAAGTTGTTTGATTTTTTGTGTGGTTTCGGCATCTGCTCTTTTACCTAAAATATCGTTCAAAGTATCCATCATCATTTCTATACCGGCTTTTATAATTACCAAAGAAATTATTACACCTACATAAGCTTCCAATGATACTTTTGTTGTAAAATAAATTATTGCGGAAGCTAAAACGGATGCCGAAAGTATTGCATCGAACATTGCATCCGCACCCGAAGCTATTAATGCCCCTGAATTTACTTTTTTACCTTGTGATTTTACATATTTACCGAGCAAAACTTTTACAACAACTGCTACCGCTATTATGATTAAAGAAATTATTGAATAGTCCGACGGTTCGGGATGAATAATTCTTTTTATTGATTCAACAACAGATGTTATACCTGCATATAAAACTATTGCCGATACAAGCATTGCACTCATATATTCTATTCTGCCGTAACCTAACGGATGTTTTTTGTTTGGCAATTTGTTTGCAAGTTTTGTTCCGATAATTGTAATAACGGAAGATAAAGCATCGGACAAATTGTTTACGGCATCCAATATAACGGCAATGGAATTTGAAAGTAGTCCTATTGTTGCTTTAAATATTACAAGAAATATATTTGTAACAATACCTATAACACTTGTTTTTACTATTACTTTATTTCTGTTTATTGATTCTTGAATTATATTTTCAGTAACTTCGGTTTGTTCTTTACTCATAAATTTCTCCGTTTTATTTTTACTCATATTTTACTAAAATAAAAAATATAATATGAAAACTTTCAAAATTTTATTATCAATTTTTATTCTGATCTCAATATTTTCAATAAATAATATAAAAGGAGAAGACAAAATGGCAAACTTTTACGATTTTTCCGTTACAAGTGCAAAAGGCGAAGAAATTAAAATGGCTGATTTTAAAGGTAAAGTTGTTTTAATAGTAAACACTGCAACAGGTTGCGGATTTACACCGCAATATGCACCGATAGAACAGATGTATAAAGATTATCATGCAAAAGGGCTTGAAATACTTGATATTCCTTGCAACCAATTCGGCGGACAAGCACCGGGAACAGATGACGAAATTCACGAATTTTGTACATTACATTACAACACAACTTTCCCTCAAATGAAAAAGTCCGATGTGAACGGAGATAATCAATTGCCTTTATTTAAATATTTAAAGGATCAGCAGGGTTTTAAAGGATTCGGAGAAAGTAAAATGGCTCAGTTTATGAAACAACATCTTTCAAAAATAGATCCGAACTATGAAAAAAATTCAGATATAAAATGGAACTTTACGAAATTTGTTGTAGATAAAAACGGAAACGTTGTTGCAAGATTTGAACCCACGGAAGATATGGCAGTTGTAGAAAAATGCATTAAAGAATTGTTGTAAATTACCAAAATTAAGGAGTAAATTTATGATTATAAAAGCAGTAAAATTTTATGAAAACGGATTTATGACACAACCTTTCGCTTTCGGCGGTGAAGAAGGGTCGGACAAATTTGATTCTTCAATAAAATATCGTTCAAGTTTACAAAATTTTTTAATAGATACAGGCAGTGATGTAATTCTTGTAGATACCGGTTTACCGAAAGAAACTCCGGAAATGATTCCTGATGAAAAATCTACAATAT
>JAFXOB010000220.1 GCA_017529005.1 Elusimicrobiota bacterium | reverse complement strand
ATGATTATAATAATACGAATAATCAAATTCAGCCGAATATCGACTTTTCTTTTTTTATTAAAGTTTATAACTTTATAAAGAAACCTGTTTTATGGATAATTTTAGGTTCTTTGCTGATTTTGTATATTTTGATAAGATTGTTTTTTAAATATATGGATTATATTAATAAAGATCAGCAAAAATTAAAAAATAAAAAAGCATACAGAAAATCTAAAAAATATTTTCATAAGGCTAAAAAAACAAAAGAAGCTAAAGAATTTTATGAGTACATGTACAAAGGTTTATTAGAATACTTTGCTTCTTGTTTAGGTCAAGCTGCAGATGGGCTTACAGCATATAAAATAAGAAAAGAATTGGAAAAGAAATCTGTTAATACAGAATTAATAAAACAAATAGAAGAAATTATAGATGATTGTTCTATTGTTTTATATTCTCAAAATTCAACGGGCAAAGAAACAAATCTAAAAGATTTTTATAATAAAACTTTTGATATATTAAAAAATTTTGATATATAACTTATAAATAAAATTTATGATACAAAAAAAGAAACAGACGTTTTTTCATCTGCTTCTTTTTTTATTTTTATTTCTATTTCTATTTCTTGTTTTGTTTCTTTGTATCAGTTTTTTGTATATTTTGATTACTTTGTCCCTGAATATCTTGAGGGGCATTTATTCTCGGAGGTTGTTGTTTGGGAATATTTGGTATAGAAGGAGGTCTCTTGATGTTTGGAATATTAGGAATTTTATTAGGTATATTTCTTGGTTGTCTTGGAGAAAAAGGTCTGTTTATACCTGAACCTACAGCTCTGTTTATATTACTGTTTGCTTTGTTGCCAAAGTAGTATCCAAGGAAAAAACACATTAAAGAACAAATAACAATAATTATAATCCCTTTTGTGCAACATTTTTTTGAGTTTGTTGAACAAGAACCTTCTTTTATTTCTTCCATGTTTTTTCTCCTTTAAATTCCTTATTTTTGTAATATTATATAAACTTGTTATCCTAAAAATCAACTTTTAATAAACAATTTTTGTCATTTTCTTTTATCTCATCAATATTTATAGCATCTTTTAATTTATAGTCACCGATTTCTTCCCGTACTAAATTTATTAATACTGTATCCGTATTTAATTCTGTTCCTATATCTTGTGCCAACGTTCTTATATAAGTTCCACTTGAACATTTTACTCTTATGGAAAAACTATCTTTTTTATATTCAACTAAATCTATATTGTAAATTGTTATTCCTCTTGATTTTCTTTCAATGGTAATACCCTTTCTTGCAAGTTCATATAGCTTTTGTCCATTAACTTTTAATGCCGAAAACATAGGGGGAATTTGTTGGATATTACCTATAAATTTATTACATGTTTGTTCTATGGATTCTTTTGTTATATGAGAATAATTTGATTGTGAAATTATTTTGCCGTCAAGGTCACCGCTATCGGTTTTTATTCCCAATTTTATTGTAGCATAATAAACTTTATCTTGTTTCATAAATTTATCTTGAAGTTTTGTGTATTTTCCCACAAGAATTATCATTAAACCGCTTGCCAGAGGATCTAGTGTTCCACAATGTCCTACTTTTTTTACATTTAACTTTTTTTTGATTATATGAACGAGTTTGAAAGATGTTATACCGATGGGCTTGTTTACTAATATTAGTCCTGAAAAGTCATTATATTGCACTTATAATTTACCTTTAAAAGCTTGTATTATTTTTTTTGTTGCAGTATTTATGTCTGCATTTATTGTGCAGCCGGCAGCATTCTTATGACCACCACCGTTAAATAATTTGACAATATTTAATAAATTGAATTTTTCTATTGAACGAAAGCTTAATTTTGTTGTTTTATTATCCACTTCTTTAAGTAAACAACCTACAACGGCTTTAGGAGCAGAAATACAATAATTTATTATTCCGTCAGTGTCTGTATCGGATGCTTTTGTTTTTTTAAACATATCTTTTGTCAATTTTATATAAACAAGTTTATCATCAAAGGCAGTTTCAATGTTAGATAAAGCAAATCCGTATAATCTCATTTTTGAGATTTCCATTGTTAAAAATAATTTTTTACATAATTTGTTTGAATTAACTCCGTATTTTAGTAAGTCGGCAACTACTAAGTGAGAATTTGCATTTGTGTTTAATTGTTGGAACCTTCCCGTGTCTGTAACTATACCGACATATAAATTTTCAGCTTCCTGTTTTGTTGGATTGATTTTCAGATTTTTAAATACATCATATATTAATTCAGATACTGAAGATGATGTCGGAACAATATAGTTAACATCACCGAAATTTGTATGCGCAAGATGATGGTCGATATTTATTATTTTTTTAGCTTGATTGGGGGAAATAATATCACCCATTCTTGCAAAACTTATACATTCCAAGATTATGGCACAATCAAAGTTTTTAGATATTTTATTTGTTACTTTTATACTTTTACTGTTGTTCATAAAAGTCATATCTTGTGGTACAGGATCCAGGGAACAATGTGTAACTTTTTTGCCCATTCTTCTTAATAATGATGCAAGTGCAAGGCCGGAACCTAATGCATCACCGTCCGGTTTTGTATGTCCTGCTATAAAAAAAGTTTTAGATTGTTTTATTATTCTTGATATTGCATCAAGAATTTCTTTTTTTGAACTGTTCTGTAATGATAAGTTATTTGTTATTATCTTTTTCATGTTCTATTTTATCTAAAATTTTAAATATTTTTTCTGCTTTTTCACCGGAATCATCATATTTGAAATCTATAGTGGGAGTTCTTCGTAACTCCATATTTTGTGCAAGATTATATCTTATCTGTTTAAGGTTTTCGGTTAAAACTTTTTCTGCATTTTTTTTATCATTATCCGTACCTATAACCGAATAAAAAATTCTGCAAGTTTGTAAATCGTCCGTAAGCCTTACAGATGTTACTGTAACAAGTCCTGTGAGTTCTTTAATATCTCTTAAAATTTCTGCTATATTTTTTTGTATTAATTCTGCAACTCGTGTTGCTCTTTTATATGCCTTCAACTTGTACTCCTTTTTTATTTCGTCGTTACCAATCTTCTATTTTTCTAATCTTTTGCTGTTATCAGTTTTCATTTACTAATTTTCTTGCTATTTTTTCTATTGTAAAGAATTCCATAACATCAGATACTTTTATATCAGAAAAATTTTCAAGAGATATACCGCACTCATATCCTTTTTCTACTTCTTTTACATCATCTTTAAATCTTTTTATTGCAGATGAGTTTCCTTCAAATATAATAACATTGTCTCTTAAAAGTCTTATTTTTACATTTCTTTGTGCTTTACCTTCAGTTACTGTGCAACCTGCAACCGTTCCTGCCGAAGATAATTTAAACACTTGTTTAACAACTGCTTTTCCTGTAATCTTTTCTTGTGTATCAGGATCAAGTAATCCTTCCATTGCAGCTTTTATATCGGCTATAAGATCATAAATGATTCTATAAACATTTATACTTACACCTTCAGTTTCCGCTAATTTTTCTACAGCTGCATCCGGCCTTATGTTAAAACCTACAATCAAAGCATCTGATGCTGCAGCTAAAACAACATCGGATTCTGTTATAGAACCGGCACCTTTGTGTATGATTTCTAAATTTATTTCCGAGTTTGACATTCTTTCAAGAGCATCACATAATGCACCTAAAGAACCTTGAACATCCGTTTTTAAAATAATTTTAAGATGTTTTGCTTTACCTGCATTTAAGTCTAATAAAGAAACATGTTGTTTTGGCCTTAAAGCGTCTGCTTTTGCTTTTTCTTTTCTTGCATTAGCGATTTCTCTTACTTGAGATTCATGTTCCAATACAACGAATTTATCACCGGCTTGAGGAGGTTCATTTAATCCTAAAATTTCAACAGGCATACTTGGTATAGCTTTATCAAATCTTTTTCCGTATTCGTCAATCATTGCTCTTACTTTACCGAATGTTGTTCCTACAACTAAATTATCTCCAATATGAAGAGTTCCGCTTTGTACAAGAACTGTTGCAACAGCTCCTCTTCTAGGATCTAATTTTGCTTCTATTACAATACCTTCGGCATGTTTATTCGGATTAGCTTTTAATTCCATCATTTCTGCTTTAAGTTGAACTAATTCCAATAAAGAATCAATGTTCATTTTTTGTTTTGCGGATATATCAACCATTATGGTATCACCGCCCCATTCTTCCGGTAATAAACCATAATTGCTTATTTCTTGTCTTATTTTTTCAGGATTTGCTGTTGGTAAATCTATTTTGTTTACAGCAACAATGATAGGCACATTTGCAGCTTTTGCATGGTTTATTGCTTCAATTGTTTGAGGCATAACACCATCTGCTGCAGAAACAACCAATATAACAATATCCGTTGCTTGAGCTCCTCTGGATCTCATAGCAGTAAATGCTTCATGTCCGGGAGTATCTAGAAATGTTATTTCTCCGGTAGATGTTTTCACTCTGTAAGCACCTATATGCTGAGTTATTCCGCCAGCTTCGCCTGCTATAACATTACTATGTCTTATTGCATCAAGCAAAGATGTTTTACCATGATCAACATGTCCCATAATTGTAACAATGGGCGATCTTGGTTGAAGATTTGCCTTATCATCTTCCGTAGAATCTTTTTGTATATCTTCTTCTTCATATAATGATGATAGTTTTGCATCAAAGCCAAATTCGTTTGCAATTAATATCGCAGTATCGGTATCGAGTCTTTGATTAATTGTAGCAAGAGTTCCTAATGCCATCAATTTTCTTAAGATATCTCCCACTTTTAAATTCATTTTTTCGGCAAGATCTTTTACTGTTATAAGTTCATTAATTGTGATTGTGGGGAGTTTTGTTTTCTTTGCTTCTTCCTCTTCTTTTCTTTTTCTCTATTTTGT
>JAFXOB010000028.1 GCA_017529005.1 Elusimicrobiota bacterium | reverse complement strand
GATAAAAATTTATTTATATTCGGATATTCTTCCAATTTTATAGCGGTTATGTTGTTGTATTTGTCCGGATTGTTATTTATATCTTTTACATATTTTATTAATTGTCTGTAAAATTTTTTACTATCTATTTTATTTGATAAATATTTATCTATAGTGTCATTAAACCTTTTATTCCTGTTATTTACATATCTTTTTTCTAATATTTTTATTTCATTATTTACTTTTTCTGTTATTTCTTTATATTTATCTTGTTGAGATATCATCCAAGATAATCTTTTAACATTATCTTTGTGTATAGTTTCTTCATCTATTCCTTTTAATTCTACGGTTTTATTGTTACTTGTTAGTTTAAAATATTCACTTCCGGTTAATATTCCTTCATCTACTAATTTTTCTATTGCTTGTTTTCTTATATTTTCATCTTTTATTTGATTTAACCAACTTACATCTATATTGCCGTATCCGCCTTCAACATATATTTTTTTTAAATTATATTTATCGGCTATTTCTTTTATTATTTTAGATATGTTTCTTTGTGTTTGAGGGTGGCAATGCAAATCTTGTATATTTATTATCGTTATATCACTTTTTGCATCTTTACTTGATGTTATTTTTCCATATTCGGTACTAATACTGTTTGTTTTATTAAATACGTCTTCGTATTTTTTATTTACATTTTCCGCCATTGGTATTGCATACAAGTTTGCACCCAATGTTGATACAATAAAACATGCAGCCGTAAACACTGCACAAATTTTTATTTTATTTAGTTTTTCTTTTATCTTTTTTAGTGTCATTTTTTATCCTTGCAATAAAAAAAGTATATAGCATTCTACATGCTATATGCTCTTTTATACTGTTTAGAGACAATTATTCCGTCAAATGTAAATAATAATCCTAAATATTTTAATATAAAAATAAAAATAAACCCGAAAAAAAACAGTGGTATTTTGGTACTGTCCTTATAAAAGTTTATACTCATTATTTTTTTTGCTATAGGAACCACAAAAGAAATACAATAATTCAAATAATCTTTAACTATAAATATATCGTATAAACAAATATATGTTTTTGTTTGTTTTACAGATGTTAGTATAGTATTTACATCTTTTGCTATATTGTTACAAATTCCAGAAAAGGCTTGTTTAGTTTGTTCAAATATTTCGTATTGAACGGAAATAACATCGGATATTGATATTTTTGTAGTATCATTAAAAACATTCTTTAATAGAGATATTGCAGAAAAATCTATTAAAGAAAAAAACATCATAAAAGATAATAAACACATCATATATCTTTTCATACTATTTAATTATAGTATATGAAATATTTTTTATCAATGATTTTATTGATTTTTCACATATTTTTTAATTTTAAGACAAATTATTCAATTTTGTTATTAATTCTTGTTTGTGTAAATCAAAATTTTCTTTATCTTTACCTGTTAAAGTATAGGTAGGTGGCATTTTCATTATAAGATAGTTAAAAAAGGTTCCGTTCTTTTTAATTCTAAAATCTAAATGCGGACCGGTTGAAAGTCCTGTAGACCCAACATAACCTATAACTTGCCCTTGTTTTACTCTTACACCTTTTTTTATACCTTT
>JAFXOB010000219.1 GCA_017529005.1 Elusimicrobiota bacterium | reverse complement strand
TATATACAGAGAAATTATCAGTGTTTGTAGAGGTATGGAATCTAAATTAAAAGTTGCATATCTCGGCCCTAAAGCAACATTCAGTTATCAAGCAAGTTTAAAATTATTTGGTTTAAAAACTGATTTTATTCCTATAAAAAGATTGGCAGATGTGATAGAAGAAGTTGAAAAACAAAGAGCCGATTATGCTGTTGTTCCGATAGAAAATTCAAACGAAGGTTCGGTAAATACAACTTTGGATGAACTTGTAGATACAAATTTAAAAGTTATCAATGAAATAAATATGAGAATATCACATTGTCTTCTGTCTAAAACCAAACTTGAAAATATTAAAGTGGTTTATTCTCATCATCAAGCGATTTCTCAATGCAGTAACTGGTTACATAAAAATTTACCCGATGCGGAAATTTTTCCTGTAAATTCCACGGCACAAGCTGCACAGCTTGCTGCAAAAAATTCTAAATCCGCTGCTGTTTCTTCTGAAGTTGCGGCTCAGATTTATAAATTGAATATTCTTGTTAAATCTATAGAAGATAGTAAAGATAATTGGACAAG
Organism: Elusimicrobiota bacterium; assembly: GCA_017529005.1. Lineage (GTDB taxonomy): Bacteria > Elusimicrobiota > Endomicrobiia > Endomicrobiales > Endomicrobiaceae > Ruminimicrobiellum. Next base: position 1,629 of record JAFXOB010000219.1, on the reverse strand, counting down.
ATTTTTTGTTTTGGGCCATGATATATCAAAGAAAACCGGTAAAGATAAAACCAGTATAATTTTTACAATTAAAGACAGGGTAAATACCTTATATAATATTTTGTCTGAGTTTAGTAAAAGCAAAATAAATTTAACAAAAATTGAATCAAGACCTACAAAGAAAAAAGTTTGGCAATATATATTCTTTATAGATTTTGAAGGTCACATAAGTGATAAAAAAGTTATTGATACAATAGAAAAAATAAAAGAGCATTGTATATTTTTAAAAGTTTTGGGCTCGTACCCGAAAGCCGATTTATAATTAGGAGAAAAAAATGGGAAAATTTGATGCAGGTAAATTAGCAAGATCTGTTTGTAAAACGTTTCAACCTTATGTTGCAGGTAAACCGATAGAAACATTAAAAAGAGAGCTCGGTTTAAAGCACATAATAAAAATAGCTTCAAATGAAAATCCGTTAGGCCCGTCCAAAAAAGCAGTTAAAGCAATGAAAGATATTGCAGATAAAGTTTATTTTTATCCTGATTTTAATTCAACGGAACTTAAAACTGCACTTGCAAAACATTATAAATTGAAAATAAATAATATTATTGTAGGCTGCGGTTCCGATGAGCTTATAGAAATAATTGCAAGAGCATATTTTAATCCCGGAGATGAAATAGTTATTTCAAAATATGCTTTTACAAGATATCAAATGGCAGTAAAATTGATGAATGCAAAAGAAGTTGTTGTTCCGATGAAAGAAGGTTTTGTTCATGATTTAAAAGCTATGGCAAAAGCATGTACCAAAAACACAAAAGCCGTATTTATTACAAATCCTAACAATCCTACCGGAACATACAATACGAAGAAAGAATACGAAGAATTTTTAAAAGCTTTACCTTTAAACAAATACGGGGTGAAACCGTTGGTTATTTCCGATGAAGCTTATTGTGAATTTGCTTCATATAAAAAAGATTTTCCTGACACATTAAAATATTTAGCAAAAAATCCTAACTTAATAATCCTTAGAATATTTTCAAAAATTTATGCTATGGCCGGTGCGAGAGTAGGTTATGGATTGGTAAGTGAATCTGTAGCAGATTATATTGAAAGAATAAGACCTCCTTTTAACGTAAATAAATTTGCACAAGCCGGAGCAATAGCAAGTTTAAACGATAAATCTCAAGTTACAAAAAGTGTTGCACATGTAAGAAAAGAGTTTAAATTTATTTTTACTGCATTAAAGAAAATGGGTATAAAATATGTTGAATCCGTAGGAAATTTTTTCTTAATGTCGGTAGCACCTTTTAAAGGTAAAGAAGTTTTTCAAAATATGTTAAAAGAGGGTGTGATCATAAGAGCTATGGATGAATATGATTTGCCCGATTATGTAAGAGTAACAATAGGAACAAGAAAAGAAAACGAGCTTTTCTTAAAGAAAATAAAAAAAGTAATGAAAAAATAATTCTTTATAGGTTGACACAATTTTTAGTAATTGTTAAAATCTTTAAGATTATTAGTGATATTTTTATATCCAATAAAATAAAGTAAGGAGATGAAGTATGGCGAAATTTGTGTATTCGTTCGGTGGCGGAAAAGCAGATGGTAATGGCAGTATGAGAAATCTTCTCGGCGGAAAAGGTGCTAAT
>JAFXOB010000218.1 GCA_017529005.1 Elusimicrobiota bacterium | reverse complement strand
TGTAAGTTCAGGATGCTTTTTTGCTTCTTCAATTGACTTACCAACTTTCTCAAGTTCAGCCATTTTCTTTTCCTCCAATATTATTTTATATCCGAAATTTCGGATATTTATTTATCTTCTTTCTCTAACGAATTAAAATTTTGATCTTTCGGAAATACAATTTCAACGGATGATTCTCCTTTTAAACAACAAAGAAGCTTTTTGAAAAAAATTTTTATTTTGCAAAGTAAGTTTTCATATACCTCTTCTTCTTCCGATATGATACGGCTTTTTTCATTAGGAAATACAATTTCAATATCTTCTTCTTTTAAAGAAGTTGATAACTTTTTTAGAATTCGTTTTGCTCTGTAAATTAAATCTTTCATACAGAAACCTCCTTTGTTTCATTATAAATTTATTATAACAACATCATGCGACAACTGTTTGTCGTTTGATAAAAAAGAAAAAAGACAGAGCAAACATTTGCTCTGTCTTTTTTTGTATATATTGAATATTGTCAGATTATAATTTGCTTAAATAATATTCGATATTTTTTTTGAGATTTTCTGCTAACCATTTAGGACTTTTAACCGTTATGTTTGGTATCCATTGGTATATATAAAAAAGGATTCCTTTTTCATGAGAAATTTTACTGCTTACAATTAAACTGCCGTCTTTATTTTCTTTTATTATCTTTTGTTCGGGAACAAGATTGTTGTTTCCTTTAAAATAATACGATATTTCCTTTTCAACTTTTAGTAAAACTTCCGTTTTCGGTCCGGAATTAGACCAAGCATCATGATACATACTTATTTCTTTATCTATTCTTTTTTGTTTGCTTTCGGATAATTCAAAATGTTTTCCGGTTCCGGTAACTTCCAGAATTTTATCTATGGCATATTTTAGAATTGTATCGTTTATTCCGAGAACAATTAAATACCAAAGACCGTTAAAAAAAACTATTTTTACAGGCTTTAAAAATACTATTCTTTTGTTTTTCCCTTCGTAATTTATAGAGATACATTCTTTATCCTCTATATATTTTTCAAGATCTCTTGAAAGTTTGGTGTTCCCGTATTCTTTAGATGACATATTTTTAACATAGTAAATATTTTCTTTTCCGGGATTTTTATCAAGCATTCTTTTTTTGAATTTATCAAAAGTATCGTTAATTGATTTATTATTAATTGATTTTACATAACAACCTAATAAAACCAATAATGCAGCTTCTTTGCTTGTAAGTTTTTGTTTTTCAAGACTAAAACCATCAGCAAATTTCCATGTATTGTTCTTTTTATCCTGTTCTATAGGAAAATCCGACATTAAAATGTTTATTTTTCTTTGAACTGTTCTCGTTGTACAACCAAGTTCTTCCGCAATATCTTTTGTTTTTATTGGACCGTTGTTAATTAAACTTAAAACATGCGGTAAAATTTCTTTGTATTTATACATTATAAAATATCCTTGTTTTTATTTTGTTATTCAATTGTTGTTTTCAATTCAATTGCGGAATTAATTTGTTCTGATATTTCCTTTTTTTCATTATCACTTATTTTAAATTCAATATCATATTTTGTGTTAATCATTCCTGTTTCTATAAGATTCCCGACTATTATTTCTGCCTGCTTTTGTGCATTGGAAAGTAATTTATCAAAATTAATATTGTTTTTTGCATCTTCCGTTGCCAATAGTCTTGCACTATTCATTGCTTCTTTATCTGTTTCCCCGTATTCTATCCATGATTTTTTTAAATCATAAAATTTTCGCGGATTAACGATACAGGATTTAATTGTTGCTTTAGGTATGTTAACAATAATTTTAGATTCGGTATCATTATTTTTTACTTCTATCAACTCAATGTCAGACAAATCTATTCCGGCATTTATTTCCGCATCATATAACATTAAAAATTTTTTACTTATAAAAAGTTTATATAACGGATTATTTTCACAGTTTGTTTCGTATTCCACTACTCCGCTGTATTGTAATTCCGATGTTATCAGATATCCTATATTTTTAATTTGGTTGTTTAAATGTTCTATTTTTACTTTTGGTTCGGTGTGAATTGTTAGATAATCTTTTGTTTCCTTAACAAAAGTTTTAACATCTCTGAATATAAAAAACAATATACATAAAAAAATTAATATTAAAACTATAAATATAAAACTGATTTTTTTAACCATTGTATATCTCAAAATTTATTATTACGGTTAATATTATAATTCATATTTATCAAAACAACAATATTAAATATTGATAAAATTTTATGGGATTTTTTTTCTTTCGGAAATAAAAAAAACGGAGAGAGAGGGATTCGAACCCCCGGTAAGGAAACCCTACGCTAGTTTTCAAGACTAGTGCCATAAACCAACTCGGCCATCTCTCCATTTATTTACAAATAATGGAACTAATTATACATTTTTTTTGAATTTGTATCAAGCTCTTTTATTTTATAGAATTATAGCATGTTTATAAGAAGAAACTTTATCTTTAGCATATTAATAACCATAATGTTTATAACTTCATGTGTTGTATATTATAAATATCAAAATCAAAAATATACCATAGACGGTTTTATACATAAAGCAACTCATTCCTTTAAAAGTGAAGATTATTTTCAAGCTTTAAGATATTATAAAAAACTTATTTTAATGGGTGTAAAGAATGAAAAAATATATATAAATACCGCTATATCTTTAATAAGGCTCGGTTATTATCAAAAGGCTGTCGAACAGCTGCTAAAAACAGAAAAGGAATTTTCCCCTTCAAGCGAAATTTATTATTTAATTGCTTATTCTTATTATTTAAAAAATAACAAAAAAGAATTTAATCTTATAACAAAATACTTGGAAAAAAGTATAGATGCCGATACAAGAAACAGAAATTCATACATATTATTGGGAAAAATTTATGAAGATACCAATATGTATGAAAATGCAAGAAAATTGTACAGAAAAGCATTGTTTGAGGATATTGATAATATAAGTGAATTTTACGGACTGATAGCAAACACTTATTTTAAAGAAAACCGATTCGATGAAGCAATGACATATTATAACAGAGCATTAAAGAGTAATAAAAACTATATTTCCACTTATTATAACATTGCAGAAATATACAAAAGTAAAAAAGAATTTGATAAAGCCGAAGATATTTATAAAAAAGCAATACAAATAAGTCCCGACTATATTACTCCGTATTATCAAATAGGAAATTTATATTTTAACAAACAAGAATATGATATTGCTATTGATTGGTATAAAAAAGCTTTGGAAATAGAACCGAACGAAGAATTTGTTAATTATTATATCGGAATAGCATATAAAAGACAAAACAAATTAAAAGAAGCTATAGAACATTTAAAACTTGCCGCTTATTGCGGTAATGATGATGCCGTAAAAGAATTAAGGGAGTTATTGGTAACTTTTTAAAATGTTTTTAAAAAATAAAATATTATTTTTTGTACTGCAATTTATTTTTTGTATGTTTTTGGTTTATTTTATAAATCAACAAATAATATTATTAGGAATTTTTGATAATTTTATTGTTGAATTAATTATTATATATATACTGATTTTGTTTATATCACATTTGATTTCAAGAATATTAACTCAAATTTACGGTTTATTATCAAAATTAATAAAACATAATATTAATAAACCTTTTGTTTTGTGGTTGCTTTTTACAATCGTTTGTTATGCATTAACTTTTTTGATTTTTGCTGTTGTTATTGAATATTAAATCTTTTTTTTAAGTTTAATGTTATTGACAATATTAATATTTTATAAAAAATATCAATCATTGCAACAAACAAAACTATAATCGTTATCAGACTATTTATTCCAAAAATTAAAATCGACATTGCTAATATAAATTCTATAAAAGTGCTTAGTTTCGAAAAATTTAAAACAAAATTTTTCCCCTTTTTTTTATAAAAGAAAAACATTGTTATATAAGTTAAAACTATACATAATCCTAAACAAATTGCAATAAACAAAATTTTATCCGACAATATTTTATTATTAACAAAAATAAAGAAGGCTAAAACTATTAAAATAACTTTATCTACAGCAAGAAGAACTTTATTGCTTTTTAAATAATTTAAAACTATTACACCGATATATAATACAGAAATCCACAATATATATTCGTTGAAAGTTTCATATTGATTAAACAAAACACTTATAAGAAATACGGGACAAAGCCATATAGTTAAACTTCTTTTTAATAAGATCCAAAAGTTACTAATTTTTATTCCTCCGGTATTTATTTGTTTAAATAAAAATGGTATAATTTTCTCAAACTTAATGATATTTTTTTTTACAAGATTTATCAATATAAAATCTTGTATTATTGTTTTTTTTATTTTAAAGATATTATCGGGAGAAATATAATGATAACAATATTACTTCAAATTATCGCAGTTTTATTCGGACTCGGATTACTAATATTCATACATGAATTAGGGCATTTTTCCGTAGCAAAATTTTATAAAGTAAAAGTGTTGAAATTTGCTTTCGGTTTCGGTAAAGAAATATGGGGCTTTACAAAAGGTGAAACAAGATATTCAATTTGTTTATTTCCGTTTGGCGGTATGGTGGCAATGGCAGGAGAAAATCCTGATGAAGCAACCGGAAAAGACGGTGAATATTTATCATTACCTTTCTACAAAAAAATAATGATAGTTTTTGCCGGACCTCTTATGAACTACATCCTTGCAATATTTTTATTTGCTTTTATTTTTAATATTTGGGGACAGGTAACAGTTTCTTTAGATGCGAGAATAGGTTTGTTGGCACCAAACTCTTGTGCTAAACAAGCAGGATTATCAGTGAATGATAAAATAACATATATTGACGGAAAAGAAATAAAAAATTGGTTGGATATGGTTGACAGTATAAAAGATAAAGCAGAAAAAGAAATTAATATAAAAATATTAAGAGATGAACAAGAATTGGAATTTAATTTTGTATTAGATAAAAACCCGACAACAGGGGCCGGAATGTTAGGAATACAACCTGTAACAAAAAAAGAGAAAATATCTTTTTTCAAATCATTTTATATTGCTTTTGATACGGTAATTTATCAATCAACTTTTACATTGAATTATTTATGGGATAAATTAGTAACATGGGAAAAGCCGGAAGTTGCAGGGCCGATAGGTGTTATACAGGTTATGGCAAAATCGGCAAAATCAGGACTTGAGAATTATACAAGATTATTAGCAGTAATTTCTGTTGCTTTAGGTCTTTTCAATTTACTTCCTATTCCGTTGGTTGACGGCGGAATGATAGTTTTATTTTTGGTGGAAGGTATTATCAGAAAAAAAATAAGCACAAAAGTAATAAGTATTTATAATTCTATAGGATTAGCATTAATATTAGTTATATTTTTGTTTGCAACATACAGTGATTTGATAAGATTGGGTATTGGTAAATTATTTAAATAGAAGGAATAAAAATGTTTACAAGAAAAGATACTAAAGTAATAAATATCGGCGGTGTAAAAATAGGCGGCGGAAACCCTATAGTTATTCAATCTATGACAAACACTAATACAAGAGATTGGAAATCGACTGTAAGACAAATAAAAGAATTACAGGAAGTCGGTTGTGAAATAATAAGAGTTTCCGTTCCTGATATGGAGTCTGCAAAAAATATAAAACTTATAAAGAAAAATATTAAAATCCCGTTGGTTGCAGATATTCATTTTGATCACAGACTTGCAATAGAATCAATAAAACAAGGTGTTGATAAATTAAGAATAAATCCGGGAAATATCGGTTCAAAAGAAAAAGTTACAGAGCTTGTAAAAGAGGCTAAAAAAGCACATATACCTATAAGAATAGGTGTAAATGCAGGTTCTTTAAAAGAAGTTCATAATTTTTCAACTACAAAAGATAAGGCTAAAGCTCTCGTAAAAGCAGCAATAGAACATGTAAAGATTTTAGAAGATTGCAATTTTGACGATATAGCCGTTTCTCTT
>JAFXOB010000217.1 GCA_017529005.1 Elusimicrobiota bacterium | reverse complement strand
GTTGCAGCAAGTGTTGCAAGTGTTCTACCATGAAAAGAGTTTTTAAATGCAATTATTTCGTATCTTTTAGTTCCGTCTTTTAAAGGATGATCACTACCCCACTTTCTTGCAATTTTTATTGCACCTTCGTTAGCTTCCGCACCTGTATTTGCAAGGAATACCCTGCCGTTTTTAAAAGATTTATCAAGCAAGGCTTTTGCAACTTCAACTTGCGGTTTTGAATAATAAACATTTGAACAATGTACAAACAAATCAAGCTGTTTTTTTATTGCAGAAATTATTGCAGGGTTACCATGCCCGAAACTGCAAACACTTATACCTGAAAAAAAGTCCAAATATTTTTTACCGTTTTCATCCCAGACATATTGTCCTTTAGATTTTTTAACGGAAACATTATATCTTTTGTAAGTTTTCATTAAATATTTATTTTCTTGTTGTTGAGTATTCATTACATGCTCCTTTGCATATATGATAAATAAAATAACTTTCATATTTTACATATATTTTATTTATAAAACAATTATTAAAATAATTTTATTTGAGTATTACATATTATATATGTATAATATAAAGATATGGCTATACTATTAGAAAATTTAAATAATTCGCAGAAAGAAGCGGTTTTACATACAGAAGGTCCGTTAATAATTTTTGCAGGTGCAGGTACCGGCAAAACAAGAGTTATTACGTACAGAATTGCATATCTGTTGGAACACGGTGTAAAACCTTACAATATATTGGCTGTTACGTTTACCAACAAAGCCGCAAACGAAATGAGAAAAAGAGTAAACGAATTAACAGACAATATGGCTTTTGATGTTAAAGTGTCAACATTCCATTCATTCTGTTTATATCTTTTATCTTGTGAAGCAAAAAATTTCGGTATAGATCCGAACTTTCTTATATATGATATGGGTGAACAGGTAAACGTTATAAAAGAATGTATAAAAGAAATGAATCTTGATGATAAAAAGTTTAAACCTACATGGGTAGCAAACAGAATAAGCAGAGCAAAAGACGATTTGGATATGCCAAAAGATATGAGCGATGATTGCCAAGCAAAAGGCGACTTTTACGGAAAAACGGTATCTGCCATATATGAACTTTATCAAAAGAAACTGAAAACTTACAATGCTTTTGATTTCGGTGATTTAATTATGCAAACTGTTTTAAATTTGCAGGAACATCCGGAAATATTGTCAAAATATCAAGATAAATTTCAATATATATTGGTAGATGAGTACCAGGATACCAACCATGCACAATACGTTTTAACAAAAATGTTAGCCGAAAAGTATAAAAATATATGTGTGGTAGGTGATGATGACCAAAGTATATATTCTTGGCGTGGAGCCGATATTACAAACATTCTTGATTTTGAAAAAGATTATCCGGGATGTACTACTGTAAAACTTGAAGAAAATTATCGTTCAACACCAAAAATACTTCAAAAGGCATGGAACGTAGTTAAGAATAATACAGGCAGAGTACCGAAACAACTTTGGACAAATAATGAAGATAAAGGCAATATAAACGTTTTTCAAAATATGAACGAAAACGATGAAGCTGCCAGAGTTGCAGATATGATACTTATAAACAGGGAAAACGGATACAAATTGTCTGATTTTGCGATTTTTTACAGAACGAACGCACAGTCCAGAGCGTTGGAAGATGCTTTAAGAAGGCAAGGTATACCTTATAATGTTGTAGGAACATTAAAGTTCTATGAAAGAGCCGAAATTAAAGATATTATGGCATACTTAAAACTTATACATAATACTAATGATAATGTAAGTTTTAGAAGAGTAGTAAATGTCCCGAGAAGAGGTGTGGGAAAATCTTCAATGGATAAACTTGAAGCATTTGCAGCATCTAAAGGGATTTCGTTATACGAAGCTTTAAAATATGTTGATACAAGTATTATACCGAAAAGTTCGCTTACGGCAATGAACTCTTTTAGAGTAATAATAGAAAAAAATGTACTGACAAAATATGATAAAACAATAAAAGAAATAGTTGAAACAGTGATTGAAGATTCGGGTTATATAAGAGAATTGGAACTTTCCGAAAATCCAGAAAACAAGAACAGAATAGAAAATATACAAGAATTTGTATCTGCAGTTGAAGATTTTGAAAGAAGATCTCCGGACAGGTCACTTGCAGGATACTTATCGCAAGTTGCACTTGTAACGGATATAGATTCTTGGCAGGATACGGATGATAAAGTTACATTAATGACACTGCATTTGGCAAAAGGGTTGGAATTCAAAAATGTATTTATAGTAGGTTTGGAAGAAGGTCTTTTTCCTATAGGCGAGTCTGCTTATGATGAGCAGGAATTGGAAGAAGAAAGAAGACTTATGTATGTAGGTATGACAAGAGCTAAAGAAAATTTATATATGACTTGGGCAACGGAAAGAACTGTTTTTGGTAAAACGAAATGGAATGTTCCGTCAAGATTTTTGTTGGAAGCCGGTTTTACGGAACAACTTTCTAACAGGGCTGCCAGAAATGTTGTAACAAATAATGTATCGTTTGTATCTAAATATAAGGAAGAAGAGATAACTTACGAACCTTTGGAAAGAGTAGATAACAGTCCGTACCAAATAGGAACAATGGTTTCGCATCAAGCTTTTGGCAACGGGAAGATTATAGAAAAGAGCGGTTCGGGGGATAATTTAAAGTTAGTAGTATTGTTTTCAAACGGGCAATGGAAAAAATTGTTGGCAAAGTTTGCTAATTTAACAATAATAAAATAATGAAATAATTGTAAAAGAATTGAAAAATAATTGAAAAAAAACTAAAATATAATAATATGCGAAAAGATAGAAATAGGGAGAAAATATGAAAAAACTTATTACAACTTGCTTTTTTGTCTTTGCAATGTTGATAATTAGTATGTATTCATATGCAGAAACTTTTTCAGTTAACGGTACAGAAAATGTTTCTATCAGTGGTAAGATAACTCAATTTTCTTCAACCGGAATGTCTTTGAATGATATAGTAATAGATGTTAAGGGAACAAAAAACATTCAAGTAAAGACCGGTAGAAGCGGTAGTTACATTGTATCAGGATTGCCGAAAGGCGGAACATATACTCTTACACCATCTAAACCGGGTTATACATTTCAACCGACAAATAAAGTTTTTAGAAATTTGGATGAAAGTAAGGTAAGTCAAGATTTTGTTGCTGAACTTGCTACATATTCTATAAGCGGTAAGGTTATAGTCGGCGGAAGACCTGTTAGGGGAGTTCTTATTACTATAAATAACAGACCTATAAAATATTATACAGATCAAGATGGAAAATATGTTATAGATAATCTTGAATATAACGGCGGACCTTATGAGGTTTCTGTTGTTTCTGATAAACACATATTTGAACCATTTAAAATAGATTATTTGGAAAGTGATGTCGTTCACGATTTTAGAAAAGATATTTCTATCAGTGGTAGAGTAACATCATTAGGACAAGGGTTGGGCGGAATAGAAATAGATGTAAACGGAGCTAAATATAAAACCGATGATGATGGATATTATAAAATAGATTCAGTTATTTCGAACGGTGATTATGTTGTAAAAGTTGTAGAAGAAAAATATAATCCTGTTCCGAGTTCTGTTCCTTTGAAAAAAGTTACCAGTGATAAATATGATGTTAATTTTGCTTTAACAGGACAATTAATCGGAAAGGTAACTTATAACGGGCAACCGTTTAAAAATGTAATCATTACAGTTAGTGACAGAGAACAGGAATATAAAACAAATGCACAAGGTATGTTTAATGTTCCTAATCTCGGTTTAAATCAATATTATCAAATTTCATTGTCCAGTGCGGGATATAAATTTACGCCTAAAGAAAGAATTATAAATTGTTTAATGAGAGAATCAAGCTATCAAAATTTTAAGGCAGAAATAGAAAAATATTCCATAACAGTTAGTGTTAATCAAGGTAAACAACCGTTAGAGAATGTTGAAATTACCGTAAGTAATAATACTACAGTTTATAAAACGGATAAAAACGGCGTTTGTACAATAAAAGATTTGAATTACGGTAAAAAATATATAGTAACAGCTAAAAAACAGGGTGTTACTTTTGTTGATTCAAAGAAAATAATTGATAAGTTACAAGGCGATGAAAGAGTTTCTTTTGAAGCAAAATTGTCAATATCCGGTAAAGTTTTAAATAAAACGAAACCGTTAAAAGATGCTGTTATAACATGTGGTGATAAAAAAGTAACAACCAATGCAAATGGCGAATATATATTTACTGATTTAACACCGTCACAAAATTATACATTAAAAGTTTCAAGTAAAAATTTTGTGTTTGATAAAGAAGAAAATGAAATTGTAAATTTATATGACAAACTTGAAAATGTTAATTTTGTAGTTACTGTTGATAAGAAAGAACAAGAAGAATTATCGAAAAAGGCAGAAGCAGAAAAACAAGCAAAATTAAAGGAAGAAGAAGAAGCTAAGGCAAAAGCAGAAGCCGAAAAGAAAGCAAAAGAAGAGCAAGCAAGATTAGATGCGGAAAAAAAGAAGTTAGAGGCTGAAGAGAAAGCGAAAGCAGCAGAAGAAGCCAAAGCCAAAGCAGAGGCGGAAAAACAGGCAAAGATAGAAGCCGCAAAAGCAGAACAGGCAAGAATAAAGGCAGAGAAAGAAGAAGCTGCAAGGAAAGCAAAGGAAGAAAAGATAAGAGCAAAACTTGAGGCTGAAGAAGCCGCAAGAAAGGCGAAAGAAGATAAAGAGAGAGAAATAGCGGAAGCCAAAGCAAAGGCAGAAGCGGAAAAACAAGCAAAGATAAAAGAAGCAGAAGAAGCTAAAGCAAAAATAGAAGCCGAAAAGAAAGCAAAAGAAGAGCAGGCAAGACTTGATGCAGAGATAAAGAGATTAGAAGCGGAAGAGAAAGCAAAAGCAGCAGAAGAAGCCAAAGCAAAGGCAGAAGCGGAGAAACAAGCAAAGATAGAAGCCGCAAAAGCAGCTAAGGAAGAACAGGCAAGAATAAAGGCGGAGAAAGAAGAAGCTGAAAGAAAAGCAAAGGAAGAAAAGATAAGAGCAAAACTTGAGGCGGAAGAAGCCGCAAGAAAGGCGAAAGAAGATAAAGAGAGAGAAATAGCGGAAGCCAAAGCAAAGGCAGAAGCAGAAAAACAAGCAAAGATAGAAGCAGCTAAAGCAGAACAAGCAAGAATAAAAGCAGAGAAAGAGGAAGCGGAAAGAAAAGCTAAAGAAGAGAAAGAAAGAAAAATCGCGGAAGCTAAGGCAAAAGCAGAGGCAGAAAAACAGGCAAAGCTTGAAGAACAAGCGAGAATAAAAGCAGAGAAAG
>JAFXOB010000216.1 GCA_017529005.1 Elusimicrobiota bacterium | reverse complement strand
GGTAAACTTTCATCTATTGAAAAATCTATTAATGCCATACCAATAGCTTTTTTAAATGTAGGAGAAAAACTTCCGCTTGTAACATAACCGATTTTTTTATCGTTTAAATATACTTCATCATGAGCTCTTGCTATACCGTTTTGACAAATAAAAGCAACAAGTTTTTTTGAAGGAGTATCTTTTATTTTTTCTATTTCCGATTTCCCTATAAAATCTTTATTCCAAAATACTGTTTTAATAAAACCTGCATCTATCGGATTTATTTCATCCGATATTTCGTGACCATGTAACGGCATACATGCTTCAAGTCTCAATGTGTCTCTGCAACCGAGACCGCAAGGTTTTGCACCAAGCTCTATAATTTTTGACCAAACATATTGTGCACAATTGTTAGATATAAGAATTTCAACTCCGTCTTCACCTGTATAACCTGTTCTTGCTATTTTTGAAAAACTTGCTGATTGACCTTTAAAAGTTATATCTTTTGCCGTAAAATATTTCATAGAAGCTATTTCACCGTCAACAAGTTGAGAAACTAATTCTACAGCTTTAGGACCTTGAACAGCCATCATGGAAATTTCTTTACTTATATTTTTTATCTCTACATTTTCCATTTTGTTTTCGTTTAACCATGTAAAATCTTTGTCTAAGTTTCCTGCATTTACTACCATCATATAATAGTTTTCAAATTTATAAACTATAATATCGTCCTTTATTCCGCCTTGCTTATTTAAAAGCATGGAATATCTTGCTTTATATAACGGTAAATTTGCCATATCGGATATCGTTACATAATCCAAAAACTTGCCTGCATTTTCACCTGATATAATAAATGTTCCCATATGAGATGTATCAAATATTCCTACTGAATTTCTAACCGCATTATGTTCTTCTATAATAGAAGTATATTGAACCGGCATATCCCATCCGCCAAATTCAGTAAATTTTGCACCCAATTTTTGATGCATTGAATGTAAAAAAGTTTCTTTTAACATACTTTCCCCTTTCTTATATAAAAATTATTTTTTTATTGCTTCGAAAATCAGTTCCGAAAGTCCCGGATGAAAAAACATATCTTTTGATAAATCCGTGACTTTCATATTTGATTTTATTATCATAGTTGCGGACTCTATAATTTCATCTGCATTTGCACCTATTATCCAAACACCTATAACTTTTTTAGAACTATTATCTATTGCAACTTTTATCCAACCTGTTCTTTGACCTTCAATTTGTGCTCTTGCATTTGAAATAAAAGTAGATTTGCCAAATGCAACATCCTTATACTCATCATAATCTACAGCTTTTACCGATGCTACCGGCGGGAACGAAAAAACAACTTTCGGTATAGGATTTTTCGATTGTAAATTTTCGGCAACATTTAGTGCATCTTGTTCGGCAGTGTATGCCAAAAATCCTTTAGCTGTAATATCGCCTATTGCAAAAACATTTTCAACATTTGTTGAATAATTTTGAGTTGAAACAAATTTTCTCTTATCCAAATTTAATCCGATATTTTCTACTTTAAGTTCACCAATATCGGATTTTCTTCCTGCAACTATCAATATTTTTTCAAAACTATCTTTATCTTTTAAAGTATCCGTACAACCTGCCTCAACTTTTATTCCTTGTCTTGCCAAAACTCTTGAAAGTTCTTGTGCCAAATCACTGTCTTCACTCGGCAAAATTTGAGGACAAATTTCTCGTAAAGTAACTTTACAACCGAAACTGGCAAATATGGAACTTAACTCTATACCTATTGCACCTGCACCTATAACAAGCATAGTTTTAGGAACTTGGGTTAAATTTAAAGCATCTGTCGAATCTATATATTTTTGATGATCATATTCAATATTCGGTATCGATTTACTTTCGGAACCTGTAGCTATAATTATTTTATCCGCAAATATATTTTTTTCTTCCGTTTTTGTTTTTATATTAAGTTCATTTTTATTTTTAAAACTTGCCGTTCCTTTTATAACATCAACTTTATTTACAGTTAAAAGTCTTGATACGCCTTTAACCAAATTTTCTACCAACTTATTTTTCTTGTTTATTATTTCTTGAAAGTTTACCGGTTCTAAAGATGATTTCAAACCATACTCATAAGATTTTGATATTGTTTGTTTTACCGATGCTGCCTGCCACAAAAACTTTGTAGGAACACATCCTCTGTTCAAACAAGTTCCGCCCAAATTATCTTTTTCTATTATTACAACTTTTTTCCCTTGTTTAGAAAAATTTATTGCGCAATTGTAACCTGCAGGACCTGCACCTATAACAGCTATGTCGTATT
>JAFXOB010000215.1 GCA_017529005.1 Elusimicrobiota bacterium | reverse complement strand
TATTCATCAAAAGGGTTTATTATAGCTTCAACACCTTCTCTCTTTAAAGTACCTCTTTCAGGATCAATCTGAACATTAGTTGTACCGGGTACCTGTTTAATGCAAACGAGTATGTGCATTTTATATCCTCCAAATTTAATTTGAAACTTAAAAAAACAAGACAATTTACTCTTGTTTATATCTTTTAGATAATAACAAAAATATAAATTTTATGCAATTTACAATTATAAATTTTACATTTTAAACTTTAATTTTATAAAATATATTAAATATATTATTTAAATTCAGGGGGAAAAATGTTTGGAAGATCAATGATGATATATTTTGCAGCTTATTTTATAGCAAATTTTATTTCTATAGTTTTTTCATCAAAAATAGTAAACGGTGTTAACTATGATGCTATAAAACTTTTCTTTTTTACAATACTTATAACCGTTTTTCAATTTGTTTTGGAACATTTTTTTAAATTAAATGTAGTCTATACAATATTTGTGTATCCTATCATATATATGTTTGCAATATATATTTTTGCAAAAATTACAAAACTTATACGAATTGAAGGTTTTGGTGCAGCTATAAAAGCCGCACTTATAATGGTATTTCTTCAACTTTGTACAAAGGCACTCTTTGCTTGGAAGTTAGCAAAAATATTTAATGTATAATTATTGCTGATCTTGAGAATAAAGCGCTGAAGTTTCGGCTTCGGCAATAGTTTCATATATTTGTTCAATTTCTTGTAAGCTCATACCATCTTTACAGTAAGCCGAATAATATCCGTTTGAAGCTGCCATATTCATAACATAAATTTTATCACCTGTTCCTCTTGTGTATATAGGAACAGAATCTTTCAACATAATTTTTTCGTTTACCGGATATTCTGTATATACTCCGCTGATATCACCGTTATTGGAAAATTCATTTGTAGCGGTTTTACGAACACAAACGGTTCTTGTTTGATCCAACGGATAATTTATTTCTATCATATTTTTCATTGCTCTGACATCACAATTTGAAAGTTTTAACGGAAATGTAAAACCGGCAATTTGGGTCGCCTGATTAAAATTTGTTCCGCAATCAGTCCAGGGATTTGCCAGACCTACCATTTTAGACTCTTCAACAGTACTTTTTGATTCTTCAATATTCTTTGTACCTGAACAACTTACTAAAATAAACAATGTTAATATTAAAAATAAAAGTTTTTTCATATTGATTTTATCCTATAATAAAAATTTAGTCCTATGCATCAGCAAAAACTTTTCCGTCCTCAAGTTTAACTTGAAGTTTTGTATATTCACTATGAAAATCGTTTTTTAAACGGTCCAAATATCTCTTACTTTCCCACTTGCACATAGGTAAATCATGAAGTAAATAATTACCGCAACTTTCCGGTTCCGTAGCAGGAACTTTTGTTTGCTTTAAAATCCATTCTAGACACTCTATTGTTAATTTTCTCATATCTTGTATAGTATATTTTCCTGTCATAACGATATACATGCCTGTAAGGCATCCCATCGGTCCAACATATACAACATCGTCTTTTACTTTTGAATTACGAAACCATGTAGCCATTAAGTGTTCCATACTATGCATGGCAGAAGGAGCAACCGCAGGTTCTTTGTTAGGTTCTATAATTCGCAAATCAAAAGTAGTAAAACCTTTATCTTCTCTGGAAACATATATACCGGGTTTTAAATGTGTATGATCTATTGTAAAACTTTGTATAACTTCCATAATATATACCCCCAACAAATATAAATCCACATAAAAACAATATTTTTATTCTACCATAAGTTTGTTTATACCGGCAATTGTTTTTATGCTGCTGATAAAACAGCTCTGATATTTTTTAATTCTTCGCTATTTGTCAATACTTGTGCAATATCAATTTCAGGAACATCTATAGCAAGTATTTGCAGTAAATCTGCCAATGCCAAAGCTTTTTCTTGTGGTTTGGTTTCATGATTGTTTACTATTTCAAAGAGAATATTTATTACCTCTCTTAAAGGCCTATCGTCACTTTTATCGTATGATAAACCATCAATTTTTACTCCGGCAATTTTTTCCAAAGCTTTTATATAAGGAACTTCATCTTCACCGTAAATTTCTTGCACTTCTATACCGGTTTCAAAACATAATAATCTTGCTTCAAATAAAGCCAAAGTATAATTTTCAAAATCGTTCATATCGGAATATTTTTTCTTTACATATTTTCTAAATTCCGTAGTTTCAAGGATACCTTGAATTATAGCACCGAACTGATTTAAAACAATTTTTCCTTTTTGTTCATTTTTATAATTGATTAAAACATCAAGCAATTCTCCTTTTACTATCGGGGTTTCTGCAAGTTTTATTTCTCTGGTTGTACCAGATAAAGATTTATAAAACACAGAAACATTAAGTGCTTCTTCAATAAGCTTATCATCAACAATTTCAGATTTTCGTACTGCCGAAATTAACCTGTAAAGAACATCCAAACTTTCTCCCTGCACATAATAACCTTTTTCCGCAGCATCAAATCTACCCTTTTCCAAAGCTTCTGCCAAAGTTGCAGCTATACGACTTCTGTTACCTAGTCTTTTTCGCAAAAATTTTACCGGATCAAAACCAACGCTTGAATGTTCGGCAAAATCTACAAGCCAACCCGGCATTATAACTGTTTGTGCTTTTTCAAATCTTTTTATTATATCTGCAACATCCGATGGTATTATACTATCGGGAGAAATTGAGTTTTTATCAACATAAAACAATATTGTTGCATCTTCGGGATAAGTCCGTTTATCAGCCATATCAGATAATGATACATTTACTATATCTTCATTTTTAAAATTAAAATCCGAAAATTTATTTTCAGCATCAAGCTGAACACCGATATATCCCGAACGTGTTAAAACATTCAACCCTTTTTGAACCTTTGCTACAAAAGTTTCAACATTTTGTATGGCAACTGTATCTTTTGTATCTATTTTTTCAAACTGTAAAATAACTCCTTCAACAGCAACAAACTCATTTTTATCTAACATATATTTTGAAGAAGACATTTTGTTAAGCAAAGAAGAAATGTCGGAATTCATTTCATCATTTGTAATTTTATGAGTGAGCATTATTCTTATTTTTTTGTTCGAAGCTTCCGCAATTAAAGATCGCAAAGTATCGGCAGACAACCGACTTGAAACGACTATGGTATCAAAATTTTTATCTACTGTTTCTGCAACTCTGTTTTTTATAGTTTCGATAGAAGATAGTTCATCTTCAAAAACATAATCCATATTTACAGGTCTTTTTTTCATTGCTTTTACACGTTTTTCACTTCTTTCGGATTGTAAAGCTATTTCGATATTTTCAAATACGGAATTATAGGAATTTACCTCTATTATATTATCCAAACGACCGAGCAAGACTTTATCTTTTTCCGTGTCTTTGACTCTTTCTTCAAATATAATGTGTTTTGTACCGTTATCACTTAAAGCATCAAAAATATCGGTAGAATCTACATTTGAGAGAATTGAAGTAAAATAAACATCTGCTTTTTTGTCTACGGATATTTTTGCTGTTGTAAAACCAAATGATTCATCCCGTTTTAGTTTGTCCGGAAAAGAATTGTCATCAATATAATTTGCTATAACCGCTACTTTAACGCCCATAGCAGCAAGTTCCTCTACACGACGACGAACAATATTATTATATTCGGATGTATTTATTACATATGTTGTATCAGAAAGATTGTTTATTTGCATTTCTATTGCAAAGTTTCTTATTGAAAATTTTATTTCTTCAATAAATGACAAGAAGAAATATTCGATATTACTAAGCATATGCAAAGCACTATTCACGATTTTTCCGGTTAAAGATGTGCCCCCTGTAACAGCAGTAGCTTTTATTATAAATGCCAACTTTCGTTCAATAAAAAGTTGCAAATTTTTATTTCCGTTTATGTATTGTTTATGCTTTTCAAGAAATTCTTTTTGAGTCATTGTTCCGCTTACAATCGACATCATATCACCAAGTTCTGCAAAAGGTGCAATAAAAATAGAATAAACAGCACATAATGCATTTTTTAGAAATACTGATTTTATATTTTCAATAAAATCGGGATATGATACAGTAAGAGCCATTCTTAAAGGTTCATCTTCGCTTTCTGTTTCCTGTTCATCTGTTTTATATAAAATAACAGCTTCGCCGGGCATTACAACATATACATTGTTGTAAACTTCATTACCTTGTTCCGAAAGATCCAAATCTCTTGTAGAACAATATACTCGCCACGGACCTGTTCTTTCAGAAGGAGGAAGTCTCCAATGGATAGGAGTATTTGACATATTCATTAACACAAGAGTATCATCATCAAAAATACCATTTTCGGCAAGACGATCTCCCGAAATCATAAAACCGAAATGTTGTCCCTGCCAATCTTGAGATTGCGCTTCTTGTCCGTTTGGAGTTAACCATGTAATATCCTGATCACCGCTCTTATTTACGACTCTTCCCGAAAAAGGTTCGCCTTTAGAAGCATCAAGAGAATGATGTTCGGCACGATATTTTGCAAGCGCACCCATATACCTTGCTAATGGTGCCTGTTTATCCCAACGCATATTCAAATATTCGTTACTTTGATTATACGGGTTATTGTTCCCATGTTGTGTTCTTAAAAACTCATCCCCCATAGAAAACATTACAGGACCTTGGCAAAAAGATAAAATAGTCATGGCAGCAGCAACATATTCACCTATACGTTCATTATCGTATCCCAAACCCATACCGTATTCATTAGGTCCGTCGTTATTTCCCCATCCGTTGTCCCAATTTGATTTTTCATGTACAGCCAAAAGCTGAGCATAAGGATGTCCGTCATGCGAACCCATATAATAAACATAAGGTTGTGCTCTGGTTCCTATCCCGTTAGGATCGGCAATTGCTGCAGCAAGTGCTCCCGGGCCTGAACGTCCCATTATAAAATTACGTATTGCTTCTCGCATTCCGCTGTTCCATGTGAAAATATCTCCAAGAAAATCTTCGGTATAATAAGACCGTACACCTCTTACACCTCCGGTTGCCATATATCCTTCAGCTACAACATCAATACCTTCTTCTGCTTTTATTTTTGAAAGAATACCGCTATTCTCAAATATTTGCATATATTCGGAATTCGGATCAAATTCTCTGGTTTCTTCATTTCTTGCAGCTGCCGCCATCAAATCGTGTCGGAACAAACGTACACCCATAAGAGCATACATTTCTTTATATCTTGTCATCATATTAAGAACTACAGGATTGTTAGTGTTAAAAGCATTCCCGCAACCGGAAGCATCATCGTAACCGGCTTTATTATAAGGATTAAGCAAATAATAAGTTGAATTATCCAAAAGTCTGTAACATAAAGACGGATCACTTTCCGCCGAACCTTCTCCGGTATGATTATCAACTACATCCATACCGAAACGTATACCGTGTTCACTTAATTTTCCTATGGTTTCTTTTAAAGTTACTAAATTTTCCTGCGGATTCAACGGATCACCAAAATCCGGATTTAAAGCAAAAAATGTTACCGTTTGATAACCTGAATTATTTCTTAAACCCCTTTGATGAGAATACGGGTCATTTGCATCGGACTGTATAGGCTGAACTTCTACGGTATTTATTCCTATAGTTTTTAAATGCTCAATAACTTCATCATCGGCAAGGCCTTGCAATCTGCCTCTTTTTTCCGGTGCTAAATCTTCTTTTAAAGCGGTAAAACCTCCGACATGCAACTCATAAATAACCGGTCTTTGACTTTTTGACAAAACAGGAGGTTTGGCTGTTTCAACGGAATCCAACTTTCTTAAATCCACAACAATTGATTTAGGTACAAAAGGTGCAGAATCGCGAGTATCGGGTTTATACAAATTACCTTTTTCGCATACTATTAAAGAATCATCAAAAACAAAACGTGATTCCTGCTGGAACGAATAAGGGTCCACTGCAAGTTTATTGGGATTGAAAAAATGTCCGTTTTGCGGTTCATACGGACCATGTGCACGAAAACCATATCTTTGTCCGGGTTTTACATCCGGCATATAGATATTCCAAACATCATTTTTACCTTTAACCATTTCATATCTGGTTTCATTGCCATGTTCGTCAAATAAGCATAATTCCATTTTTGCAGCATTTTTTGAGTATACCCCGAAATTGGTACCTGTTCCGTTATAAATAGCACCGAGTCCGTTTTTTTTCATCAACTCATAAATACTGTTTGTTATGAACTTATCCTTTGAAAATTCTAATTCCGAACGCATTATAACAGCTTTTGCATTGTGCAGCATATGTAAAATATAATTGACTGCTTTTCCTAAGATATTGTTTCCACCGAAAACAATTGTAATACTGATTATGGAAGCAAGAGCTCGTTCCATAATCATTCGTGTATTTTCATCACCATATATATATTGTTTATGCTTCTCGAGAAACTCTTTTTGAGTCATTGTTCCGCTTACAATCGACATCATATCACTAAGTTCTGCAAAAGGAGAAATAAAAACAGAATGCAAATTTTCAATTGCCGCAGACAAAGGTTTAAATTTTATTTTTGCAGCAAGAGCCGATTTGTAAATCGAAAGCAGCGGTTTACCTTCATTATTTTCTATAAGAGCTATTTTGTTTTCTATATATTTTCTTTGTTCCGAAGAAAATTTTTGTGCAATGTTTTTCAAGAAAGATATTGTTTGTCCATCCAAATAACACTTATATAAAGACTCAAAAATGGAATCAATTTCATCATTGCCGACATTTTTTCTTACAGACAAAATTAAAAAGTCTATTACGGTATTTTGAACCGCAACAACATCACTAACTTTAATTTCCGAAGAAGACATTTCTTTTTCTTCTTCTACCGTTTCACCTTCATAAAACACTTTTCCGTTTTTAAGTATAAGTTTTTTACCGTTGGCATTTATGCGCACAATATCGGAATCGATTTCTATACTTTCTATATTTACAACTTTTTTCCCGTATCCGGAATTTACAACAGATTCTATAGCTTTTACATTAAGCATTTTGTTTGTTTGCAATTTCCTCAAAGTCTGTTCAGAAAAAATTATGGTAAACACGGCTTTAAGAGGATCTGCAGACAGGGGAGACAATTCAAAAACGGCGGATTTTTTAATAAAATCAAAAGCGTTTCTTTCAAACATTGCCGCTTGCTGTTTAATTATCGAATCGTACAAATTGTCATATTCCGATATTGAACCTGCTGTTTCCGGAGTAATAACTATATAACTTTGTTTTTTGTTTTCAAGAAATCTTGAAATTCCCGATGTATGGAAACCACCGGAAATTATAACATCTATTTTTGAGGCTTTTTTTAATATATTTTCGGCATTTCCGTTTCGAACAGGATTATGGTTTACTGCTTTTGCATCAGTTTCGGAAACAATGGTTTTTGCAAAATATTCATCACGATCCACATTCACGGAATAAAATTTTTCTGCCGTATCTATAGCCTTTTTCAAAGAATCAAGATTTATGAAAATGATATATTTGTCTAAAATCCGTTCAAAGTCGGAAAAAGAGTAATTATAGTTTTTATATTCTCTGAAATTGATTTTATTTTGCAGTAAAGATTCTAAAAGAGAAAGAAACCTTTCCATAAACAAAATTTCGCGTTCACTTAAAGTTTTTGATGATTTATTTCTTATTTCGTTAACGAACATTTCTTCCTGACGAATAAATTCCAAGGGATTTATTTTTTCATTAAGGAGAATAAAAGAAACATACAGTTTTATTTGGGTAAAACGTTCATAATATTTTGTCTTTTGTAAACATCTGCTTAATTCAAGATAGAAAATATTTTTTGTTTCCGGAGATTTTGACAATTCTATAAGTGCTTTATATTCGGCAAAAGACAAATCTTCTTTCAGTAACTTCATAACATCTAAAGTTTCTTTTGTTATGGCAGCGGTATTGATTTTTTTTCTTATTGAAAGAATTTGTTTAAACAAAGAAATTTGTGAATATTTGTCTATACTTACATCATATTTGTCGGCAAGTTTAAATAAGGTTCCAAAATATTTTTCTGCAGGAATTTCTTTTTTCTTATATTTATGAGACAATTCAAGAATTGTTTTATTATCTACACTATAACATCTTTGTCCCAAAGATTCTATCTGTATGTGTAAAGGTAAAAGCTGTGCTTCTACCATAGCTTGATTTTTTTTCATCTCCCCAAGTCTTACAAGATTTGCAGAATATACATCAAATCTTTCCATACCTTTTAAGAGATCAACTTTGTTTTCCGTAACCGAATAATATTCTGCACCGGATAATTCTCCTCCGGACATCATTGCTTCAAGAAAAGCATTTTTGATTGAATTATCTGAAATATCTGCAAGCCATTTTGTACTTAAACGCCCTTTGGGGGCACCTTCAACATAAATATCGGATATACCGTATTGTTTATCTAAATAAGAAAGAATTGAAGCTATACTTTTCTGGGTTTGCGGATCGCCGTGCAAATCTTGAATTTGCACTATAACTTTTGATGTTGAAAAATCCGCAGAGTTTGTAATCCTCCCGAGATTTACAGGAACTGCACTTTCAACATTTGGGGTATAAACAAAATTTACAGGTGAACCTGTTGGTGCGGCAAAAGAGGAAATACCGGATGCCGACAGGATTAAACCCATCGCCACAATAACAGATATATATTTATTTAGAAATTCTTTTTTTAAAAATATTTTCTTTATCTTTTTAATCATTGTTGTATTTTTACAACAAAAAAATTTTGCAAAAGAACAACATATTCTTTTGCCGGCTTCTTATATATATTTTAGCCTATATCCGTTTTTATCTCAATAGTTTAGAGTTAAAATCTTTGTAAAAATTCTTATATTATTTACTATATTTATAAACCATGCTGTTTATTTTATTTTTTTTCATTCCAATGATTAAAAATATTTGCCAAAATTGCTCCGGAAATGTTGTGCCATACGGAAAAAATTGCTCCGGGAACAGTTGCCATAGCTAAAGAAGAAAACGAACTGTTGGCAAGACTTGTTGCAAGTCCTGAATTTTGCATACCTATTTCTACAGAAACAGCTTTTGTTTTTGCCGTATTGAATTTCAATATTTTTCCTACTCCGAATCCGCAGACATAGCCTAAAACATTATGTAAAATAACTACTATAAATACTATCAATCCCGTTGATAAAATTTTTGCTGCATTGTGAGATACCACACTTGCAACTATCATACAAATACCTATAACGGAAACCATAGGAAGAATCTTTATAATTTTTTGTGTAAATTTTGCAAAGAATTTATTTATAACAAATCCTAAAAGTATCGGTATAATAACAATGTTTATAATAGAAATAAACATTGCAATTGTATCAACATTAACAGTTGTTCTTAAAAGAAAATATGTAATTAAAGGTGTAAAAACGGGAGCAAGAAAAGTGTTTATGCTTGTCATACTTACCGATAATGCAACATCCCCTTTTGAAAGGTAAGTAATAACATTACTTGATGTCCCTCCTGGACAAGCTCCCACCAAAATAACCCCTGTCATAAGAGCTATATCAAGATTAAATAGTTTACATAACATAAAAGCAAGTAACGGCATTATGGTAAACTGTGCAAAACATCCTATAATAATATCTTTGGGACGAGTAAAAACAAGTTTAAAATCATCAAACTTTAATGTAAGCCCCATACCGAACATTATTATCATAAGAAGATAATTTATCCAGTTTAAAGAAATCCATAAGCATGTTTGCGGAACAAACAAAGCAGAAACAGTAACAATAAGCACTATCACAGCCATATATTTGCCTAAAAAGTTGCTTATATTGTTTAACAAATTCATTTTTTTCTCCAATTAAACTTACATAATTTTATAAATAAATTTAAATTATTAGCAAATTTTTTATGAAAACATTTATACAAAAAGTTTAATAAAAAACATCATCATATTATACTTTAAAGTTTTAGATTCATAAACAAGGATTTTTTGTTTTTATTGACATTTTTATTATTTTGTGTTAGTCTACCTTTGGGTGTCGGGTAATGCCGTAAAGGAAAGGGTTGGTATCCAGCATTTTCCGCACCCAACAAATTATATTTTCCTTCAATATAAAAATTTTTCGTTATTTTAGTTTAGTAAAAAGGGTGGTTTATTTCACACTTTATTAATCATTATAAGCTTCAAATAACGCTTTTAACAACTCTTGCCCTTTTATCATTGTTTTATAATCAACATATTCGTTAGCGGAATGCATATTGCATACTGTTGCCAACCCTATTAAATACGGGGAAAACCTTTCACCTTTTGCGTTTGTTCTATTAGCATAAATATGCGTTTCTGCCCCTGCATGGAACGATGAAATTTCCGGTTCTATCCCCACTTTTTTAGCCACTTTTGCAAATAAATTAGGCATATATTCATCTTGATTTTTTTCAAACATAGGCATTTTTTCTTTAAAAACAATTGTTGCCGTTGCAATACCTTCATATTTTTTGTTAAATGCATCAACTGTTTTTTGCATGGTTTGTATAAGTTCATTTTCTTTTTGTTTATTTGAACTTCTTATGGAATATGTTGCTTGGGCATCGGTATTTATAACATTTGTAACATTTAAATTGCCTGATGAAATTCCGCCGATATTGCAAGAAGTTACAACTTTACCGTTTTCGCTGTAAAAAACACCTTGCGGTAAATCGGAAACTAAATCTGCAATTAACTTTGTTGCATTTTCTCTTGTTTTGTCACCGATATCGTTGCCGGAATGTCCGCCTTTTGGTGCATTTACTTTCAAACTTACATCTACATAACTTGCACCTGCAACCAAACATTGCCCTAAAGCATCACTATCTAAAACTAACACATACTTTGAATTTATTTTTGAAAAATCCGTATTTTTAATACCGGTCATACCGTTTTCTTCATCTCTGGTAAAATGAAGTTCCAAGCCGCCATGTTTTATATCGGATCTTTTTACAAGTTCTTTTGCCAAATATAATGCATTAGTAACCCCTGCTTTATCGTCTGCACCGAGAGTTCTGCCTTTAGCTTTTATTAAATCACCGTCTAAATAAATGTCAACGGGGGAACTGTCCCCTACAACATCCATATGTGCAGATAACAAAATAGGTTTCTTTGATATATCCGTTGCCGGTATTGTTATGTATATATTGTTATAATCGTCTGTTTCGTAAGGCAAATTGTTCTTTTTACAATAATTACAAATCCAATCTGCAACTTTTTCTTCTTTTAGTGACGGTGAAGGTATTTCTGCAATAGAACAAAATAAATCTACTAATTCGTTCTCTTTTCTTAATTCTTTAATATTCATAATTTGCTCCTATGGTTTTTAGTTGAGTTTATATAAAATTAATTTTTCGCGGTAATTTTATTCTATCATAGTTCAGTTATGATTTTCAAAAGTTTTAGTTTGTAAAACAGCAATTTTTTTTTATAAAATTTGTATCAAATAAAATATCATAATCTTATTGTTTAAAGGGTAAATAAAATGAATAAAAAAGTACAGATGTTATTTTTTGTTTTAATCGGAATGACTATTGGTTTATTCGCATTTAACAGTTGTAGCAGCAATACTGCTATCAACAAAAGTAAAGATATTAAAACTGGAATTATCGGGGCACTTGCAGAAGAAGTTTCTCTTTTAAAACAAGAAATGAACATAGAAAAAACT
The DNA here is from genome assembly GCA_017529005.1 of Elusimicrobiota bacterium. Lineage (GTDB taxonomy): Bacteria > Elusimicrobiota > Endomicrobiia > Endomicrobiales > Endomicrobiaceae > Ruminimicrobiellum. Next base: position 18,078 of record JAFXOB010000215.1, on the reverse strand, counting down.
ACTACGATTTCAGGAATGGAATTTTGTGAAGGAAAACTTGATGGCAAAGATGTTATTGTTGTTCAGTCCGGAATGGGAAAAGTTAATGCAGGGATTTGTGCACAAGTACTTATAAATACCTTTGGTGCAAAGAGAGTAATTAATACGGGGGTTGCCGGCTCATTGGATGCCAAAATAGATATTGGAGATATTGTTGTATCTACGGATGCCATAGAACATGATTTTGATTTAAGCCCTATAGGATATGCTCCGGGACAAATATATAACCCAGGACCTGTTGCTTTTCAGGCAGATGAAAATATGCGAAAAAGTGTAATAGTTGCAGCAACCGAATGTGCTCCGGAAATTCATGTATTTGAAGGACGAATTTGTACCGGAGATCAGTTTGTTGCTTCCAAAGAGCAAAAAAATACAATTATTTCAAAATTCGGGGGCTTGTGCTGTGAAATGGAAGGCGGGGCAATTGCACAAGTTTGCTACTTGAACAAAACCCCTTTTGTTATTATTCGTGCAATTTCAGATAAAGCAGACGATTCGGAAGAAATGTCGTATGAAGAATTTAAAAATGATGCCGCTGCAAGATGTGCTGCAATTACAAAATATATGGTTACACATTACACAGACAACAATTAAATTGTAAATCAGAATACAAAAAACTAAAAATGAACAGACTAAAAAATATTTTCAGGGGATTTAAACACAGAAATTTCAGGTTGTTTTTCCCTTCGCTTGCAATAACACAGATAGGGTTATGGATACAGAATGTTGCCATAAGTTGGCTTGTTTATGATATAACAAAATCCGCGTTTACCATGGGCAGTTTAACTTTTATAAGTACTGCACCGTTATTTATTTTATCCCCTTTTAGCGGAGCACTTGTAGATAAATATAGTAGGCATAAATTGTTAATTATTGTTCAATCTTTATATATACTGCAAACTCTTTTAATGACAATTATTGCTTTTTCGGGATTATTAAATCTTTCTCTTATAGTAGTTTTAGGTGTGTTTTTAAATACAATTGCAGCCATTGATGCTCCGGTAAGACAATCAAGTTTCGTTCTTTTGGTGGATGATCCGAAAGATTTAGGTAATGCAATTTCGTTAAATGCTTCTTGTTTTAACCTTGCAAGGTTTATAGGGCCTTCCATAGGCGGACTTATTATAGGTTATTTGGGTGCAAAATATTGCTTTCTTTTAAACTTTTTAGTTTTAGTACCAACATATTTTCTTATAAAAGCAATGAGAATTAAAGATTTTAAAAATGAAGATGTACAAAAAGAAAATATTTTTCATTCAATTAAAGAAGGATTTTTGTACTCAATAAAAAATTCACCTATAATAACGGCGCAAGTATATCTTTTTTTGTTTAGTTTTTTAGTTATGAGTTATCCTATGCTTTTACCTATATATACGGCAGACGTTCTTGTTTCAAAAGCGGATATTTTGGGATATTTGTTAGGTGCAACGGGTATAGGTTCTCTTACCGCATCTTTACTTATTGCATCTAAAATGTCGGTAAAAGGGTTAAGAAGAATTTTGTTTATCGGCTGTATGTTTGTAAGTTCTGCTTTTATTTTTACGGGACTTAATTCCAAACACTATTTTGTTTTAATAGCAATGTTCTTTTTAGGTGTAGGTTCAACATTTTTTATAACACCGCAAAATGTGTTGGTACAAACTGCCGTTGCAGATGAAAAAAGGGGAAGAATAATAAGTTTGAATGCGTTATGCTTTTTAGGAACATATTCGTTAAGCTGTTTTTTTACAGGGAGCGTTGCACAAAAAATAGGAATATCAAACACTTTTATTTTTTTAGGTGTCATGGTTTTTATAGTAAGTTGTTTATTTAGTTATAAAATGTCAAAATTTGATTATACTAAAAAGATAAGTTGAATTTTATAAGGAGAAATTTATGAATTTAAAAAAATTATTTTTTGCTTTTACTTTATTTGTTTTTTTGTTGGGATGTAATCAACAAAATTCAACAAATCAAACAACTCAAACAAATAATACGGACACATTGTTTCAAGTATCAACTTTGCAAGCACTTATGCAAGGATATTATTATCCTGTTTCTACCGTTGGGGAACTTAAAGAAAACGGCGATTTCGGTATAGGTTGTTTTGAAGCGGTAAATGGGGAACTTATTATGGTTGACGGTGTAGTATATCAAGCAATTTATGATAGTTCTATATTGGTACCGGATAACAACGCTGCTATTCCGTATGCAACAGTAACATTTTTTAACAGTGATATAAATATTGAACTTGAAAATGTAAGTTCTATGGATAATCTTAAAGAACAACTTAACAAAATTGTTAATGAAAACGGTAACAACATATTTTATTTTGTTAGAATAGACGGCACCTTTGATACTTTATATTACAGAAGCGAATATGCACAAAAAGAACCGTATAAACCGCTTGCAAAAGCTATGGAAACAGACCAAACATTTTTTAACAAAGAAAACGAAACAGGAACTATTGTCGGTTTATATTGTCCTGACTTTATGGACAAACTTAACTCTTCAGGATGGCATTTCCATTTTATAAGAGAAGATAAACAAAGCGGAGGACATTTACTTAATCTTTCTTCAAAGAAAATAACAGTTCAACTAGACAAAAAAACAACTTTCAAAATGATTCTGCCGGAAGAAGAAAACTTTCAACAATTTCAACTTTCTAAAGATATGAGTAAAGATATACATGAAGTAGAAACTAATACAAAATATTCGTCATCTTCAGAAAAAGAAACAAATTATTTCCCTGCCATCGACCGCTATCTAACTGATTCTATTGGTAGCAAGTATGCCAAAGGGGAACATTGCGTACCCATCCACAGCATAGTAAGAGTTGACGAGCGTGATACCGAGGACATCAAGGTATGGGGCGATTTCTGGGTCTTCAACTACAATCAAGTGGGCGACACGTTGGAATGTGTCTCTGGCGGCAGTCATCCTGGATTATTACACATCCGACAGACTGAAAATGGCTTCGAAGTTACTGCCTTCGACCAGGTAGAGGATGGCTCCAGATACTTGCCAACGGCTAAGAAAATCTTCGGTGATAAGTTCGATGCCTTTAAAACCATCAATAGCGATGAGAAGAATCGCGAAAGATTGAGAGCAGAAGGGTTGGCGACTTATGTAAAAAAGCATAACATTGCCGCAACAAAATATAAAGATTACGGCTGGCCAGAAAAACAGATTCCTTTAGATTAAAGCTATAAATAAAAAGACAAGCGGAACATAACAGTCTTACGACTGAAATCTCTGTTCCGCTTGCACTGATAATATAGGATAAAAAAAGAAAAATATCAAGTATTATTTTATACTTACTACTTTATTTGCTCATATATATCTAATAAAACATTTATTATATTATCAATGTCTTTTTCATTATCAAAATAAATTTTATAATTCAAAGTCCATGAATAATTATCCGGAACTTTATTTCCTATTTTTAAATTATTATTTTTAGGCTCTCTTGTTACAATCATCAATTGTGTTTTATATATATGTACTTCACAAATATTTTTTCCCTTTTTGTTTTTAATTGCAATATAATTAGGTTTTACTTCTTCGTATATTTCTTTATGGATTTCTTTAAATTTTTTAAACAACAATTCGTGTAATTCTATTAATTTTTGATTTTTATTTGTATAAAAAGTTTCTAATGTTAATGGGATATCTTCTATTTCATTTGCTCTTTCTTCATCTTCAATTTCAGCTTTTGTTTGAGGAACTAAAATTAAATTTTTCTCTAAATTATTTATTGTTGCAATAGATTTCAAAATCTTATAGGCTTCTTCTTTTGACATGGCAAAAAACTCTCTTTTCCTTTCTTTGCCTTTATATTTTTCTTTACTTCTTAAATCAGGGTTTAAGCTATCTATTAATTCATGAACTTTCTTATCTGATAATCTATTATCAACTTTATAATAAGCATATAACCTAAATGCAAAAGGAATACATTCACTTCTATTAAGTTCATCTAATCTTTGTTCTACATTATCAGAATAACCTATTTTTACATATTTAGGAAATGATGGATTTGTTAATATATAAATAACACCACCTTTATTTTCTTTCATTTATTTCTCCGATTTTATTTTAAATTTTAGTAAAAAATTTGTGTGTTTTTATTCTACCATAAGTTTATTTATAATGTAAATTGAAAGTTTTTGATAGCAGTTTATTATCGTTAAAGACCTTAAGATTTTGTGTTAAAAAGAAGAAACTAAAATATAAAATTCCTTATAGTCGTTGGTTGCTCTCGAAGACTTTTCATATTTTGAATTAGAACAAAGCATTTTGCGACTGCAGTGTACTGAAATGAAAGCGATAGCGGATGGTACATAAAGGAGCGAAATGCGAAGTTATAATTCAAAAGTAAAAGTTGCTTAGCTTAGATAAATAATAAATTATTTATCTATTTGAAGAACAGCCACAAACGCCTCCGGCGGCAACTCCACCTTCCCAAACTGTCTCATCTTCTTCTTACCTTCTTTCTGCTTTTCGAGAAGTTTTCTCTTTCTGGTAATATCACCGCCATAACATTTTGCAAGAACATCTTTTCTCATAGCAGAAATTGTTTCTCTTGCTATAATTTTATTATTTATTCTTGCCTGGATAGGAATTTCAAACATATGGCGAGGGATAATTCCTCTTAACTTTTCAGTTAAGAAATGTGCGGCAGTTTGTGCTTTATCTTTATGAACTATAACGGAAAAAGCATCTACAACTTCACCGTTAACAAGTATTTCAAGTTTTACCAAATCACCAAGTTGTGGTGCTATATGTTCGTAATCAAACGATGCATAACCTTTAGATACGGATTTGAGCGCATCGTAAAAACCTACTATGATTTCCGCTAACGGGATTTCATATTTTAAAATAGCAATTTTCATGTTAACATATTTCATGTCAACTTGTTTGCCTCTTTTCTTTTGGCATAAGTCCATTAACCCGCCGAGATATTCTGTAGGGGAAACGATCGTTGCCATAACATACGGTTCCCAAATTTCTTGAATTTCCGAATTATTGGGAAACTTTGCAGGATTATCTATCATTACCATCTGATTTTTTGTTTTAACATTATATATAACGTTAGGAGCGGTAACCAAAAGATTTAAACCGAATTCTCTTTCCAGTCTTTCTCTAACAATTTCCAAATGAAGATGACCTAAAAATCCGCACCTGTAACCGAACCCTAAAGCAACGGAAGTTTCCGGGATATAAGTTAATGATGCGTCCGACAACTGCAACTTTTCAAGAGCAACTTTTAAACTGTCATAATCGGATGTGCTGTAAGGGTAAAGACCTGCAAACACAAACGGATTAACTTCTTTGTATCCTGCATGAGGATGAGTTGTAGGTCTGGAACTTTCGGTAATAGTGTCACCGATTTTTACATCCTGTATTGTTTTGATACCTGCAACAACAAAACCAACTTCGCCGGCAGAAAGACTGTCCGATTCCACCATTTTTATTTTCATGTAACCGACTTCAAGAACTTCATATTGTGCTCCTGAAGCCATAAATGTTACTTTCATACCTTTTTTGATTGTACCGTCGAACACTCTTATAATAATTATTACACCTTTATACGAATCGTAAAAAGAATCGAATATTAAAGCAGATAACGGTTCTTCTTTTTTACCTTTAGGTGCGGGGATATTTGCTATAACCGAATCTACTATTTCGTTTATGCCGATACCTTCTTTTGCACTTGCAAGTATAGGTTGATCCAACACTTCCAAAGCATCCGTCATTTGTTCATAAGCGGAATCTATATCGGCGGTAGGTAAATCTATTTTATTTATTACAGGAATAATTTTTAAATTTGCATTTTTTGCAAGCATTGTGTTTGCAAGAGTTTGAGCTTCCACACCTTGTGAAGCATCTATGACAAGAATTGCACCTTCACATGCTTCAAGTGCACGAGAAACTTCATAAGTGAAATCTACGTGTCCCGGAGTATCTACAAGATTTAAAATGTAATCTTTGCCGTCTTTATCTTTATACTGCATTCTGACGGCTTTGGCTTTTATTGTGATACCTCTTTCTCTTTCAAGTTCCATACCGTCAAGAATTTGATCTTTCATTTCTCTTTTGGATATGGTTCCGGTATATTCCAATAATCTGTCGGCAAGTGTACTTTTACCGTGATCTATATGTGCAATGATGCAAAAATTTCTAATGTTGTTCAACTAATTACTCCGTAATTTTGGGTTATTAGTTTATTAGGTTATCAGGTTATAGGTTATTTTTTAGTTGTTTTGTCATTGTTGTTAAACTTATACCCCTATCACCTCATAACCCTATAAACTAATAAATTATACAAGAAGATTAATTTTTTAGCAATATAACTACTTATTTTTTAAAAATAAGATATATTATAGATATAAATAAAAAGACAACTACAAAAACACCAATATAGATTAATAAAAATTTTTTAATAGGAATTTGAGAATGTATTAATAGTACAATTAATGCTGATATAATAGCGGAACACCCTATAACTAAACCCCACTTTTTATCTTCTTTTTTATCTTCTTTCTCTTCTTCTACTTTATTTCCACAATAAGGGCAAATTATACTTCCATCTTTAAGTTCTTCATTACAATTTGAACATTTCATTTTTAAATTCCTATTTAAAAATTAATCTAAAACAAATTCTTGTTTCCAATTATCTTTTTTCTGCCATTGGGGCTGATTTTCTTTTTCAAAATAATAGTTGCCTATAACCAGAACATCCATTTCCGTTCTCATAAAACACCTGTAAGCATCTTCGGGAGTACAAACTATAGGTTCCCCTCTAACATTAAAACTTGTGTTAATAACTATCGGATAACTTGATAATTTTTCAAACTCTTTTATTAATTTATGGTATCTTGGATTTGTATCTTGTGAAACAGTTTGCAATCTTGCAGAATAATCTATATGAGTAACTGCGGGAATTTCCGAGCGTTTATAATATAACTTATCTTTAACGGAAAATTTGTTATAATCTTTCGGCAACTCAAATCTTATATCTTTATTTATTTGAGATGTTAAAAGCATGTAGGGAGACTTTGCATCTATTTCAAAATATTTCTTTGAATCTTCTTCTGTAACCGATGGTGCAAAAGGTCTAAAACTTTCCCTGTATTTTATTTTAAGATTCATCTTCATTTGCATATCGGAATTTCTCGGATCACCTAAAATCGAGCGATTACCTAAAGCTCTTGGTCCCCATTCCGTTTTACCCTGAAACCAACCTACAACTTTACCATCAGCCAAAGCTTTTGCTGTTGTTTTTAACAACTCTTGTTCATCTCCTATTTTTGTAGCTTTAGCTTTGTATTGTTTTATTGTTTGTTCTATTTGATAATCTTGAAAACTAGGACCTAAATAAGAACCTTGCATAATGTCCGTTTTGTTATCAACAACTCTTTGTGAACCATAATAAATATATTCCGTTGCAAGAGCCGCACCTAACGCACCACCTGCATCACCCGCTGCCGGTTGTATCCAAATATTTTTAAATATTTCTGCCAACAAAACTTTATTATTGGCTACACAGTTTAATGCCGTTCCGCCTGCAAGACAAAGGTTTTCACAACCTGTTAATTTTTTTGCTGTTTTTGCCATATTAACTACAGCTTCTTCCGTTATTTCCTGACATGCTAATGCAAAATCACAATGAGTTTGTAAAAGTTCTTGCTCCGGTGTTCTTTTTTCCAAATCGAAAAGTTTTTTCCACTTTTCATTCTTTGTCATCTGCATACCGGTAGAATAATCAAAATACTCTTGACTAAGCCAACAAGAACCATCTTCTTTAACATCTATAATATTTTCTTTTAATAATTTTTTATAATTTTCTACTTCTTTTGAACCTTTGTTACCATAAGGGGCAAGGCCCATAACTTTATATTCGCCGGAATTTACTCTAAACCCTAAATAATATGTTATTGCAGAATAAAAAAGTCCTACCGAATGAGGAAAATGCAACTCTTTCATTGTTGTAATATCTTTACCTTCACCTAACGATATAGATGCAGTTGCCCATTCACCTACGCCGTCTATAGTAACTATTGCAGCTTTCTCAAATGGACTTGGATAAAACGCGCTTGCACTATGACTTAAATGATGAGACGGGAACAACAATTTCAATTTTTCTGCATTGTATTTTTGAATTAAAGAAAGTTCATCTTTTATAACCTTCTTCAAAAATAATTTTTCTTTTGCCCAAACCGGAGCTGCTCCTAAAAATGATTTAAAACCTTTAGGTGCATACATATTGTATGTCAACATTAATCTTTCAAATTTTAACCATGGCTTATCGTAAAATACTACTGCATCAAGTTCATCTATTTTTAGTTCGGACTGTTCCAAACAAAATTTTATTGCATTTTTCGGAAATGAAGGGTCGTGTTTTTTTCTTGTAAGTCTTTCTTCTTGAACAGCTGCAATAATTTTGCCGTCTATTGTTATTACTGCTGCAGAATCGTGATAAAATGCCGATATACCAAGTATTTTCATTTTTCCTTCTTCAATATTTATTTGCCACACAATTTATATATTTTGTCTTATACAAATTGAATTTTTTTGATATTTCTAATTTTAACTCTTTTAAAGTGTTATATTTTAGAAAATTTATTTTTTTGTTTCTATTAGAAAAAGATACACATGGAATAACCGTTCCATCAGGTAAAATATCTAACGGATAATTTATTGAACAATTATTATATTTAAAATTATGAATATTTTGCTTTAAATATTTTTCTTGTTCTGTTGTAAAAATATCTTTTATAAAATGTCCGCAAGCAGAAGAATATAAATTAAATTTCAACTTTCTAAGATGTTTTATAAATGCAAAAACTTCTGTTCCGTAGTTAATAAATGCTTTATAATTTGTCGAATCTAATGCTATTCTTATATTGTTTATATTATATCTTTTTAATATTTTAATTACCTTAGAAAAATCATTTATTTTAAATTCAGAATACAATGTAATTGAAGCTAAAATATTATTCTTAAAATATTTTTTTATTAACTTTAAATTTTTTATTATTAATTTTTTATTTTCTGCACTTGCTTGTATATACGAACTTACATTCCACGATAACAAAATATTTTTTGCACCCAATAAATATTCTATGTTTTTTGTGGCAGTTATAAGATTGGAATATAATCTAACTCCTCCTTTATAACTTTTTGCATATCCGATTATCATAGGGAAATCTTTTGCAAGCGTAGGTTCACCACCTAAAATTCCTACAAGCGGTTTTTTATTTTTATATAGTTTTTTTATATGGTCCAAATATTTTTTGAATTGCAAAAAAGACATCTCTTTTTGTTCTTTTTTTAGTTCTTTAGGAACAAAACAAAATTTACAGCAAGATTGACATTTATAAGTTAATAAAAAATTCATTTTTATATTAAAGTTTTCTTCTCTGTTAAATAATTTATTCTTTCTCTTTTCTCTAACAATTCATTTATTTTTTTATCGATTATAACATCTGTTTTTTTAATAGGCTTTGTTAAACTTATACCTTTTAAATCTTTACATCTGCTAAGTGCAACATATAATTGTCCCGGAGCAAAAGTTCCATAACCTAAATCTATCAATACATTATCAAAAGTTTTTCCTTGGCTTTTATGTATTGTTACCGCCCATGCAAGTTTAATGGGATATTGTGAAAAAGAACCGGCGTTTTCCGTTTCTATAATATTTAAATCCTTATTCCATTTATATTTACAAAGTTCCCACTTATATTGTTCTACAATTTCTGTTTTTCCATTTTGCATTTTAACGTATATTTTATATTTATCGTCCGATAAATCTTTTACAATGTCTTCAACAACACCTATTGAGCCATTAACCCACCTGTTTTTACTATCATTGTTTAACATCATTACCTGTGCACCAATCTTTAATTTCAACTCAACATTTACAGGAAATACAGATACATTATCAACATCTTCTGTTTCTGCAGTAAAAGTATATGAATCACAATGTATTTGATTTAAAAATTTATTGTTATAAAATTCTGCTGATTTATTTGTTGTAGTTAATAACACCGATAATTTTCTTCCTTCCAATTTTTTATTTACATTTTTATTTAAATAATCTATTACATCAGAATTTACATTGTTTGTTCTTATTGAGTTAAGTATGTTTATAAATTTTTCATCTGTTTGTCTGTAAACTCTTTGAAATTCTATAATGTGACAGAAAACTTCATCCATACATTTGGCACTGAAGAAATATGGACTATCATAATAATTATGAAACAAAATATCTTCTTCTTTTGTAACTACCGGGGGAAGTTGCATTAAATCACCGATAAAAAGCATTTGTACTCCGCCAAACGGCAACTTTGGAATTGGACCATTTAGTCTTAAAAATTTATCGATACAATCTAATAAATCCGCTCGTAACATTGAAACTTCGTCTATTATAATTGTATCCAAATTTTTATATATAGAGTTTTTACCATATTTTCTTTTAGTAACTTTATCCAATGTAATATCTGTTCTAAATTTAAAAAAAGAGTGTATTGTTTCACCACCTGCATTTAAAGCTGATACTCCTGTAGGGGCCAATATTACAAAATTTTTTTTGCATTGAGAAACAAAATATTTTAGGAAAGTCGTTTTACCTGTTCCTGCTTTTCCTGTAATAAAAACATTTTCGTTTGTTTCTAACAATATATTTAAAGCTTGTTTAAATTCATTATTTATTTCTATTGCCATTTTTTACCCAATAACATATACATATAGATTATATTTTTATACTTATCCACAAGTTATTCACAACTATTATTTTTTATAACATTTTTGATTAATTTTCAAAAAAACTATTGAATTATCAATCTTTTTTAGCAAACATACAAGCAAATTATATTATACAAATTATATAAAAATAAGCCATATTATCCACAATTGTTAATTACTATTTTTTTAAAATATTGGATATTCTTTCCAATTCTTCCAAACTACTATAATTAAATGTAATTTTACCTTTTTTACCATTACCGCTAATAGAAATTTTAGTTCCGTATACTCTTTGTAATTCATCAATTAAATTTAAAATTTCTGCATCTTGTTGTTTAGTTACAACAAATTTTGTTACTTTTCCTTTTTCTTGAGACACTTTATTTTCGATATCTCTTACAGTTAAACCTTCATTTATGATTTGGTTAACCAATTCCTGTAATTTATTTTCATCCGTTATACTTGCTAACATTCTGCCGTGACCGGAAGATATTTTTCCTTCAATTATCATATTTTGAATATTTTCAGGCAAATTTAATAATCTCATAGTGTTTGCTATTACAGATCTGTTCTTTTTTACTATTTTTGCTATTTGTTCTTGTGTATACTTATATTCTTCAGAATATTTTTTGTAAGCTTTAGCTTCATCTATAGGATTTAAATCTTCTCTTTGTATGTTTTCTATTAAAGCAAGATCCAACTTATCTTTATCTGAAGCACCTTCTTGAATTATTGCTTTTATTTCCGTAAGTCCTGCAATTTTTGATGCTCTTAATCTTCGTTCACCTGCTACAAGCTCATATTCTCCCGGAGCAACCGAACGAACCACAACTATAGGTTCAATTAATCCGTTTTCTTTTATAGATTCTGCAAGTTCTTGAAGACTTTCCTCATTAAAAACAGTTCTTGGCTGATATCTGTTAGGTTTTATTTTTTCAATATTTATATTTTCTATTTTTTCTGCAGAATTATTATTTTGGTTTGCTGTTAATGGTGACATTATTGCTTCAAGCCCTCTTCCTAATTTCATTTTTGACATTTTAATATCTCCTTATTTTAAAGTTTTATAATATTGTTTTATTTTTTTATTGTTCAATATTTGCAGCAATATTTTGTCTTGATAAAAATTCTGTTGCAAAATCCAAATAAGATTCTGTTCCTTTACAATTTTTATCATATAATATAGCAGGTTTGCCAAAACTGGGCGCTTCCATTAATTTTACATTTACCGGAATTTTAGTATTATAAACTTTATCTCCAAAAAATTTTACAACTTCATCTACAACTTGTTGAGATAATTTTGTTCTGCTGTCAAACATTGTAAAAAGAACACCTTCCAAGTCTAAGTTATATGTTTGCATCAAAGTAAAAATTGTTTTTGATAATTGACCTAATCCCTGTAATTCAAAAAATCCGCATTTCATAGGAATTATTACGGTATCTGCAGCAACCAAAGAATTAATTGTTAATAATCCTAGAGTTGGTGGACAATCTATTATTATATACCTATAAACTTTTTGAAATTTTTCTAAAGCCATTTTTAATCTTTTTTCTCTGTTTTTCATGTTAACCAATTCTATTTCTGCACCACTCAAATCAAGAGTTGCAGGAGCAATGTCAAGCCAATCCATAGCAGTTGTTTTTAATACATCTTCCAAAGCAACTTCGTTTATAAGAACATTGTATATGGTTTTCTTTATGCCTGTTTGATCTATTCCTAATCCACTCGTGGTATTACTTTGAGGATCCATATCGATTAACAAACATTCTTGTCCTAAATGAGCTAAACTTGCTGCAAGATTTATTGCAGTTGTAGTTTTTCCTACTCCACCTTTTTGATTTGCAATGGCAATTACTTTACTCATATTTTCCCCTTATAATTCATTATCAAGAATTACATATACATTCCACCATTAACATGTATTTCTTGACCTGTTATATAATTTGCTTTCTCTGATATTAAAAAAGAAACAGCATTGGCAATATCTTGCGGCTCACCGACTCTGGATATTTTTACCATTTGCATAATTTCTTCTTTTGTTTTATATTTGTTCCAGTTATCAGTATAAATTATACCGGGAACTATTGTATTAACTGTTATATTTGTATTCAATAACTCTTTTGCAAGGGCCTTAGTTGCACCAACAAGACCGGCTTTTGCTGCGGTATATGCAACATTTCCGTTTATTGCAAAAGCATTTATGGAAGAAATATTTATTATTTTACCAAAATTATTTTTTAACATATTCGGCAATATCATACTGGTTATATTAAAAAAGCCATTTAAAATTGTGTCTATTTGACTAGACCATTGTTCTTTTTTTAAATCTATAAATTTATTATCTTGTACATTACATGCATTATTTACAATTATATCTATTTGTAAATCTTTAATTATATTTTTTAAATTATTTTTAACAGCATCATAATTCGAAACATCAAACTTTAATAATTTACATTGAACGTTTAATTTAATTATATCTTTATATACTTTATTAGCCGCGATATCGTTTGATAAATAATTTAATAAAATATTATATCCATTTTTGGCTAACTCTATAGCAATTGCGGCTCCTATTCCCCGACTTCCGCCGGTAACCAGTGCATACTTTTTTATCATCGTTATCCTCAATTTCTAAATAAAATTTTTGTAGCTCTATCTAAAGCTCTGTACATCCTTGTTATCGGATGCATATTTTTACAATTCGAACAAATATTTTCTAATTCAAAATTATTATTTATAATTTTTTTTCTAATGCCAACAAATTTTTTTGAATTCCAAATATCTAAAAATTTAGATTTATAAATATTACCTAAAACACATAAACAAAAAGGTGAACTCAATACATCTCCATTAGGTTTTATACAACAGGAAACCCAAGGAACCAAACATTTATTATCATCTTTCTTTATTACTGAAAAATTTTTTATGGGTTCTGCTTCACTTTGAAAAAAGTTTTCGTCTATTAAAATATTTGTATTCTCGTCTTTATGGTTTTTTATATTTAATAAAACTTTTTGAAAATGCTTGTATTTGCTTTTTGAAATTTTTGATATATTATAAATACCATTAGTAATATCGTTTTCAAAAAATATATTTTTTATCCCTAATTTTCTAATAAAGCTTATCATCTTTAAAATATATTTATAATTATTATTTAAAACTACATAATTAACTGTCAGCAAATTAAAATCATGTTTCTTTTTTTTCTTTTCTTTTACAAATAATTTTAAATTATTTACCAGTCTATTAAAATCGCCACCTCTTCTAATCTTTTCATAAAGACTTTTTATAGGAGCATCCATTGATATTGTTACATCTACATTATATTCTATAAGTTTATTAATTATTTTTTTATTTAATAAAGAACCGTTTGTTACCAAAACTTGTTTAATATTTTGTTTATTTGCTAAATCCAATAATTTTTCAAAGTTAGGATATAAAGTCGGTTCCCCACCTAACCATTCAATTACAAGCAACTGAGAATTAGTTAATATAATCTTTTCTATTGTCTTGTAATCTAAACTAAATGCTTTTTCTCTTTTAACAGTAGTTTTATTACAACACATAATACAATCTAAATTACATATGTTAGATAAAAAAATTTGAAGAATTTGCGGCTTTGATTTTAGTTTAGTTTTATTGGATAATAATTCATTTAAATTTAATATATAGTTTGTAGTTTTCATATTATTTAATATATCCTTAAACTTTTGTTTCACATGAAACAAATTTCAATAATTTTATTTTATTAAAGAATCATTTATTCTTTTTGCTTCAGAATCTATATTTACTTTTTCTTTTGTATTATATGAGTTATAATAGCCATCTTTTTTATTTATAATATAATTATTGTTGTTTCTTTTTTTATAAAAATTTACTAACAAGCTTAATACTATACATATAGAAAACATAATCAATGAAACAAAAGCTATATATCCTAAACAAAAAGTAACTTCTATATCTTTAAAATTTGAAGAAACTAAAAGCAAAGACAGTACACTAAGAATTATAAATACAGCACCAACTCTTGTTATATTATCATTTTTAGATATGCTATATTCTTTATAATCAGAAATAGCATCGTTTATTTTTTTACATTCTTTTAATAAATATTCTTTATTTGCACTTGATAAAATTTCTTTTGTTGTTTTAGGAAACTTTAAAAAAATAGAATAAACTATATACCAACTACTCATAATGATTCCGGTTTTCTGTATATATGCTTTTCGTATATTATTGTATTTTACAATTTTAGTTGTCAAAGGCAGGAAAAAATAACTTGTATATATTATTGAAATAGAAATATTATTGATAAACTTTAATTCAAATTTTTTTGCCGGTGCTATGTATATATATAACAACTCCAATAAAAATGCAATTGTACCAAGAAACAATACATATTCAAATTCCAATTGACACCTCCAAAAAATTGTTTCACATGAAACATTTTTATTTTATTATAGAATTGTTGATCCTTTTCGCTTCAGAATCTATATTTTCTTTTATATTATATTCCACTGTTAAAGTAGTGTTTTTATTGTTTTTTATTTTTAAAAACAAATTTACTATTAAACTTAATATAATAAAAAACAATAGTATTCCTGTTGCAGCTAAAAGTATATAAAAGTGTTGAGTTACATCTTCTAAATAACTTTTTTCGCTACGTTTTGGAGGAATAAAGCAAGCTAATGGTGTAAAAATCAACAAAAGTAATAAAGCTTTTGTCTTGCTGATTGAAGTATGTTCAGATATAAAACAATTTTCAAAAGAAGAGATAGATTTGTTTATTTTATCGCAATATTCCAACAAAGTATTATCTTTATTCTTGTTTTTAAACAAAACCAACGATTTTTTTTGAAATTCCAGTACAAGATCATATACTTTATAAGTATTGGATTTGTTTTTTTCTATTCTCTCTTGGATATATGCTCTTTTTAAATCTTTATATTTTTTTACTTTTGTTGTGAATGGTAAAAAAAAATAGCTTCCATATATTATTGCAATTGAATTAGCACCTATGAATTTTATTTCAAGATTTTTTGGGGAGGAAGAATATATAAAAAGTAGTTCGAAAAAAGCAGCTATAAACGCAAATATTAATATACCTGTTAAATCCACAATATCTCCAAGTTTAACAATATTGTTTCACATGAAACAATTATATATTATTTTATAATATTTAGCAATAGTATTTATTATGATGAAGTTTTAAATTGTTTTTTCAATGTTAATATAATCATATATTTTATATTGTAAGTTGTTATTCTTGTTTCACATGAAACATTTTAATCTTAAAATAATTCTAATTGCTGTTTTTTCGTTGCTTCTTTGTTTTCAAATGTATTAAGATATTGAAAAATCTTATTATTATCGCAAATTATATTATATTGTTTACAAGTTTTATGGAATATATTCATTAAATATTTATTGTTAGGGCTGTTTAATATGTAATTATCTCTATAAGTTTTTATATATTTTTCTTTTATAGTGGGGAAAAACTTATCTAATTTATCATAAAAATATTCTCTATTTCCTTCTCTTAAAGTTACCCCCATCCCAAAACAGATTATACCATACACTTTCGCATCTATACAATAATCTAAAATACCGGTTAAATTTTCTTTGGTATCATTTATAAATGGCAATATTGGCGTAAGCCAAACAATAGTTGGAATATTATTTTGATTGAGAATTTTTAATGCTTCAAACCTTTCTTTAGAACTACTTACATTCGGCTCTATCATTTTACACAGTTTTTCATCAAATGTTGTTAATGTCATCTGAATAACACATTTTGTTTTAATATTTATTTCTTTTAGAAGATCTAAATCTCTTAAAACGTTTGCAGATTTTGTAATGAGTGTAGCGCCAAAACCATATTTGTATATTAACTCTAATGATTTTCTTGTATTTTGTATGTTATTTTCTAAAGGAATATAAGGATCTGTCATTGAACCCATACCAATCATACATTTTTTTCTTTTACTTTTAAGAGCTTTTTCTAATAATTCAATGGCGTTTTCTTTTATTTCTATATCCTCAAACTCATGTTGCATATTATAAATTTGACTTCGTGAATCACAATATATACAACTATGAGAACAACCTCTGTAAAGATTCATCCCGTTTTTTGAAGATAATATACTTTTTACCTTAACATAATGCATATTTTTTTCCCAAATTTTATACAAATGTTTCATGTGAAACAATTGATAACGTTACAAATATAATTTTTTAATATCTTTTTCAATTCTTAATATACCATCTCTGTTATAAATTATTTAATATGATTATATAAAATTTCTGCTATTTCTTTATTTGCTTTATATCTTGGGTGTAAATCATATGTGCTTTTATACATATTATCTTGTATATTTAGTCCGTCCGGTAAAAAAATATAATCTAGCTGAGAATTTTTAATTTGTTTTAAAAAATTATCACTATATTCTTTATAATTATTATTCCATAATAAAACTACCAATTTTGATTTATATTTATCCTTTATAATTTTATCCATTTCTTTTAAACTTTTTATCATATAATTTTCATAATATTGATAATTATATTTCTTAAGTTTATGATAAAATATTTTTTGAAAAATATAACTATGTAAAAATAAATTTTCTATTTTTGAAAAAGGAGCATTTATATAACTAAAATTATCTCCCTTATATAAATAGTAATCCTGTGCGTAGACTTTACTAAAATTTCTAATTATATGATCTTCTATAAGTGAATAGAAAAAATATTTTATCTTTGTTTGTGGAATCAGTAATTCATCAAAAACATTATTATTTAATATATTTAATGCTGTATTAGTACTTTTTCCGGGCACACCTAAATTTATCACATTTTTTTTAAAATTAAATAGCTCGGAAAAATAATATGGTAATGTTTCATTATCACCACAACCATCACCAAAAGTAAAAGAACATCCTAAAAAAATATATGCTTCTTTTGAATTTTCATTACACAATGTATATCTAAACTCACCATAATGATTTTCATACATAGTATACTTACTATCAAAAATAATATCATAATTATCATTATCTTGTTTTTCAACAAAAGAATTAATTGAATATTGCTCTTCAATATTTTTAGTTTTTTTATTTTGTAAATACCGAGCATTTATAATATATTTATTTTCTTTTCTGGGAATAGGAAGTTTGATTTTTTTTTGCACATTACAATAATCAAAAAAAATCTCTTTACTAAATGAAAGACAATACTCAAATAAAAAACACATAAAAAACATGGAAAACATTAGAATTGATATTTTTTTAATTATTTTTGATTTTATAAATATT
>JAFXOB010000214.1 GCA_017529005.1 Elusimicrobiota bacterium | reverse complement strand
CATTAGATTGAGATTGATTACCTTCAAACAGTGCTTTTGAACCGATTGTTATAACTTCACTAGTTTGATTATATATTGCACCACCGGGTCCTTTTGCCGTATTATTTTTAAAAGATACACTATCTCCTATTTCTATTTCCCCACCATTATAATTGTATATTGCACCTCCGGGTGCATTAGATTGATTACCTTCAAACAGTGCTTTTGAACCGATTGTTATTGTTCCGGAAGTTTCATTATATATCACTCCACCCGGTGCTGATGCAGTATTATTTTTAAATGCTGCACTATCACCTATTTCTATTTTTCCACTATTAGCATTATATATTGCTCCGCCATAACCTTGTGCATAATTTTCCTCAAATCGTGCTCCGGAACCGATTGTTATAACACTATCACTTCCGGTATTATATATCGCTCCGGCACCATATTGTACTGTTTCTCCTGTATCATCTATTCCGTTTTTATAAAAATATACATTATTTCCTATATTAACCGTTCCTGCATTATTATATATTGCACTGCCATTAGAACTTGCAAGATTACCTTGAAAAATTATGCCATTATCTAAATTAACCGTTCCTCCGTTATTATATATTGCTCCGCCATAAAGTGCACGATTATATCCAAAACCTGCAATCTCAAACTTATTTTTCATAGTAAAAACTGCATCACTGCCGGAATTGCCATCATTATATATTGCACCACCGTTTTGTGCCGAATTAAATACAAAGGTAGTTCCGACAGAAGTCGGTTCTGCTTTAATTTTTTGCATAGAACCGCTTAACGCAGGTGAGTTTAGCGGTTGTTCTTGAGCGGTAGAATCGTCTATTGTAAAGTTTCCTCTATTAGTTATTGCACCACCATTTGTATCTGCAGTATTACTAATAAACCTTGCAACACCGATATTAACTGTTCCATGACCATCATTATGTATTGCACCTCCACCACTGTTTTCCGATTCATTTTCTTCAAAGCGAGTATAATTTCCCATAGTAATGTTTCCATCATTATATATTGCTCCGCCGGAATGATCTTCTGCATTAATATAATTTTCATCAAAAGTTGCATAATCTCCTATTGTAAGGTTACAATTGCTATTATTGTATATTGCTCCACCGCTACCGGAAGTATAGCTTCCAGTCTCTTCCCATGTAGAGTTACTATAAAAGCGAGCACCTGCACCGATTGCCATTGTTCCGTTATCAATATTTATTGCCCCGCCATATTTTGCAACATTACCTGCAAAATACGAATCTGTACCTATGTTCACGGTTGCACCGGAATTATCTAAATGTATTGCTCCACCATATCTGCTTGCACTATTACCTCCGAATTCTGCATTGTCTCCTATCGTTAATGTTACAGGATTGGTTACAGTGAATACTCCGCCACTACCGTCATTCTCGTGATAATTGCTATGTCCTGTTTCATTGTCAATGTTTGTTGTAACATCCATATACCTGCCTGTTGCAAAAACATTTTGACTGCTTACCAACATTATTGCTACCAACACCGAAACTGCTTTTGCCGCAAATTTGTTTAGTTTCATTTTTTGCTCCTGTTTTTATTTTTAAAGATTTTATTTTGATTTTTTGATTATAAAATATATTATAACAAATTCTGTTAAAAGATGTTTAAAATTTAGAAGTTGTAACTAAAATATTTCTGTTTTTTGTACTAATATTGCTTAGTTTAAATGGTCTATTTTGTGAAATCGAATTCGAAGTTGCCTATACGGACAGTGTCGCCAACCTTGCACCCCTTTTCTTCCAATGCAAGTTCTACACCCATTTTTTTCAATATATTTTGAAACCTTCTTAAAGCATCTTCTTCATTGAATTTTGTCATTTCGGCCAACACTTCAACTTTCTTACCGGAAACGACAAAAACGCCATCTTCATCTATATCTATTTTAAAGTCCGGTTCATATATATATTTTTTTACGGGAATAGATTTTATATCTTCTTCTTTTACAGGCAATTCCACCAATTTTGCTATAGTTTCCAACAATTTATCTATACCGTCTTTTGTCATATTGGATATAGCAAAAATCTTTTTATTTTTAATATTTTTTTTGAATTTTTTTATGGTTTGTTCACAGTCCGCTGCATCAATTTTATTTAATGCTATAACCATGTGTTTTTTAGACAAATATTTTGAATATTTTTTTAGTTCGTTGTTTAATATTTTGTACACTTCGTAAGGATCTCTTCCGTCAAATCCGCTAACATCTATCATATATAAAAGGACTTTTGTTCTTTTTATGTGCCTTAAAAATTCAAGTCCCAACCCTTTACCGGAACTTGCACCTTCAATTATTCCGGGAATATCGGCAATAACTATTTGTTTATCATGCAACGAAACAACACCTAAGTTCGGTTCAAGAGTTGTGAACGGATAATCTGCAATTTTTGGCCTCGCGGAACTTACTACAGACAAAAAAGTGGATTTTCCCGCATTAGGAAATCCTACCAAACCAACATCTGCAATTAACCTTAACTCTAATTCTATTTCTGCAGTTTCACCGGGTTCACCTTTTTCTGCAATTCTTGGAACTGTATGTCTTTGAGTTTTAAAAGAAGAGTTTCCTCTGCCACCTCTGCCGCCTTTAGCAACTAAAACTCTTTGGCCTACTTCTTTTAAATCCGCAAATAATTCTTTATTTTTATATATGAGTGTTCCTAAAGGAACTTTTATTATTAAATCTTGTCCATATTTACCATACTTATTTGAGCTTTCACCACGACTTCCGTTTTCGGCAAAAAATTTCGGTTTATAAGAAAGGTCTAACAATGTGGACTTTTTTATATCTGTTTCTATATAAATATCCCCGCCCTTACCGCCGTTACCACCATCCGGTCCGCCAAGCGGTACAAATTTTTCTCTTCTAAAAGAAATACAGCCGTCGCCACCGCGACCGGCTGTAATAAATATTTTTGCTTTATCTATAAACATTTTATCCTTAGTTAGCAGAAGGTTCTACATTAACAAAACATCTGTCTCCTGCTCTTCTAATAAATTTTACAGTTCCTGCAACTTTTGCAAACAAAGTGTTATCTTTTCCCATACCAACATTTGTTCCGGGATGATATTTTGTTCCTCTTTGTCTAACAATTATTGCACCT
>JAFXOB010000213.1 GCA_017529005.1 Elusimicrobiota bacterium | reverse complement strand
TTTTCTATATCTATAAGACCTTCCAAAGGTATATATATTTCAAAACCGGTAGCAACTGCTAAAGCAGAATTCTTTTCTCTTTGAATATCTTTACCTATAACAAAATCTTTTATCTTACCTAAAGCTTTAAGATACGCCTGATTATTTTCAACAACAGACAATTTTGTTTCATCCAAAACTTTTATTTTTGTTGTAATAAATGCTGCCGGTGAAATATTCATCTCACTTCTCACATTTCTTATTTTTGAAACGATTTCCTGAACTGTTGCCATTTGTGCAGCTTCGTTTGCAAAAACAAATTTTTCATCATAAATAGGGAAAGTTGAATTTACTATACTTTCGGTAGTATTATTCAATATTGACCATAACTCATCACTAATGAAAGGCATAATAGGTGAAAGCATTTTTATTGTACCTTTCAAAATATAAATAAGAACAGATAATACCTGTTTCTTTTCTTCAACATTTTCAGAAGTCATTCTTATCTTTGAAAGTTCTATATACCAATCACAGAATTTTGTCCAAATAAAATCGTAAAGAGTTCTTGATGCAACATCTATATCATAAACATCAAATGCTCTTGTTACGATTTTTATTGTTTGATTATATTCGTTAAGTATCCATTTATCGGAAAGTTCTTTTATTTGCGGTTCCGCAGGAACATCAATATCACCTTTATTCATAAGAATAAATCTTGAAGCATTCCAAATTTTGTTTGCAAAGTTTCTTGCAGCCAAGAAAGAATCGTTTGATATTTGCATATCTCTTCCGGGAGCCGCAGCCTGTGCCAAAGCAAATCTCAATGCATCAGTTCCAAACTCATCCATAATTTCCAACGGATTTATAACATTACCTTTCGATTTAGACATTTTTAAGCCGTGTTTATCTCTAACTATACCGTGAATAAATACATCACTAAACGGTATATCTTTTAAGAATTCAAGTCCCATTTGAACCATTCTTGCAACCCACAAATAAAGAATTTCGTGACCTGTTACAAGAACTCCTGTAGGATAATAATATTTTAATTCTTCATTGTCAGGATTCTCTCCCCAATTAAATACACTGAACGGCCACATAGCGGAAGAAAACCAAGTATCTAAAACATCGTTATCTTGAACTATATGAGTGTTACCGCAATGAGGACATTTTATTGGAGTTTCCTGCTCAACTATAGGAGGACAACTTGTTTTGTTACCGTTTTCATCTACACAATAGAAAACAGGGATTCTGTGCCCCCACCAAATTTGTCTGCTTATACACCAATCTCTCAAATTATCAAGCCACAATGTGTAAGGTTTTTTCCAAGAAGAAGGATAAAATTTTACTTTATCGTCTTTTGCCGCTTGAGATGCTCTTTTAGACATTTCTTCAACTTTCAAAAACCATTGTTCCGACATTATCGGTTCTATTGTTGTTCCGCATCTGTAACATTTACCTACTGAATGACTATAGTCTTCGGTTTTTATAAGATATCCTTGTTCCTGCAAATCCGCAACGATAACTTCTCTTGCATCTTTTGCAGACATACCTTTATATTTTTCAACCAAGTTTGTCATGTTACCGTTAGCATCTATAACCTCAAGTATTTCAAGGTTATGTCTTCTTGCTATTTCGTAGTCAACAGCATCGTGTGCAGGCGTTACTTTTACGGCGCCTGTTCCAAACTGCATATCTACAATATAATCCGCAACTACCTTTATTTCTCTGCCTACCAAAGGAAGAATTATTGTCTTACCTACTATATTTTTGTATCTTTCATCGTTAGGATTTACGGCAACTGCAGTATCTCCTATCATTGTTTCAGGTCTTGTTGTTGCAACCGTTAAAAATTCGTTAGAATCTTTTATAGGATATTTTATGTACCACAAGTTACCTTTTTCAGGATGATATTCTACTTCAATATCGGATAATGCGGTATTACATCTCGGGCACCAATTAACCAATCTTTTTCCTCTATAAATCAGACCTTTATCATAAAACTGTTTGAATGCTCTTTTAACGGCTTTGGAACAAGCTTCATCCATAGTAAATCTTGTTCTATCCCAATCAAGACCGCAACCCAACTTTTTTAATTGGTCTAAAATAGTGTCTCCGGTTTCCTGTCTCCATTGCCACATCTTTTCTATAAACTTTTCTCTGCCTAAATCATATTTGGTTTTACCTTCTTTTTTAAGAAGTTTTTCTACAACATTTTGCGTTGCAATTCCGCCATGATCGGTTCCGGGAACCCACAATGTGTTAAATCCTTGCATTTTTTTAAATCTGATAATTGCGTCTTGCAAAGAATCATTTAATGCATGCCCCATGTGTAAAGAACCGGTAACATTCGGCGGCGGTATAACTATAGTAAAAGATTTTTTTGTTTTATCCGGTTTAGAAGAAAATGTTTTATTTTCTATCCAATATTTTACCCATTTTTGTTCAACTTTTTTTGAATCGTAAACTTTTTCCATTTCCATAATTTTGCCCTTATATTATTGATTATTTTTATTCTGCCGGTGTTATTTCTCCCAAAAACTTTTTTGCATCCGGACTATCCAAATCTGCTGCTTTTTGCATATTTTTCATTGATTCTTCTTTATTTCCCAAGTCATTTTGAATCAATGCAATCATATAATATGCACCTTCATGTTCAGGATTAACAGCAACAAGTTTCTCATACATTTTTAAAGCATTATTCAAATCGTTATTGTTATAATAATATTCCCCTAAATCGTACAATGCAGGTTGAAAATCGGAAAAAACATCCAATGCTTTATTATAATATTCAACTTCTTTTTCCATATTTTTCATAATACCGTAACAAAATCCGATGTTATACAAAATACTTGCTTTTGTTTCATTTTTATTTTCTTCATTCAATGCATTATTAAAAAATTCTATTGCTTGTTCATACTGAGCATTTTTAGCGGCTTCTATTCCTTTGTCATAATTTGATAATTCCACTTGTTTGGAAGAGCAAGATACCATTAGAAAACATATAGCTAAAAAAATTAAAATTTTTTTCATAAAAATCTCCTTTTTATTTATAAACATTATTCCAAATATTAGCATTTTCCATACATAAATATACAACAACACTACTATCTTGTTCTCTTATTGAATCAACAAGATATTTATAT
The DNA here is from genome assembly GCA_017529005.1 of Elusimicrobiota bacterium. GTDB lineage: Bacteria > Elusimicrobiota > Endomicrobiia > Endomicrobiales > Endomicrobiaceae > Ruminimicrobiellum. The sequence goes on along the minus strand of JAFXOB010000213.1, from coordinate 6,030 downwards.
ATATTTATTCTTGTATTATCATCATATCTTAACTTATTATCATGAGATAATAAAAGTTCTTCATCTAAAATTTTGTTATTTAAAAATCTGTTTTCTATAACTTTTTTTAAAGAAGCCACCATTCGCAAAGAACCGACACTTATCCATTTTATATATTTTCCATCTATAAAATCAAATATATTTTCAATAGTTTTTTTATAACCGGCTTTCCAATCTTCATATAATATTACCGGATCAAAATGAAAACCGACACTATAACCTGCTTCTACACATTTTTGTGCAGCTGTTAATCTTTCTTTCAATGTCGGTGTACAATATTCGTTTTCTTTTATCATTTGTTCAGCATTTACAGACCAAGACACTACAATATTTTCACTGCCGCCAAGTTTTAACAAATTATCTATATTTGTACTTTTGGTTTTAAACTCAAAAGATATTTCTTTATTTTCTTTAAAAAATTTAACTATATCATTGGAAAAAAGAGTTATATCATCAAATATTAAAGAATCGGTAAATTCACCACTGCCCACCCTTGGTAAAAAGAACATTTTATTAGCTGTAGGTTTTATTTTTTCTCTATTTAAAAAATCCGGTAAATTACAAGGTAAAATTATTCCCGCAACATTTTGGTATCCCTGCAAAAAACAATAACTGCACTCATACAAACATCCGTAACCGATATTTAATATTGAATAATTACAACATTTAACATTTTTTGTGCATGGACAAGGTTTAAAGAAATCATACTTTTCATTTACTAAAAAAAGATTTTCTCTTCTTTTATTATATTTTGATATTGAAAATTTTTCTTTTTTTAAGAAACTTTTTAATGATTCTATTTCAATAAAATTTGCATTAGCATAAAGAGTTTTTATTCTGTTATATAAAAAAGAATTTATAACTTCTTTTGTATAGTAAATATTTTTGGGATTAAACTTTCCCGAAACTAAACGGGCTTGTTCATCAGTTAAATTTATATCCGGCAAATAAAAATTCTCTTTTTTAGCTATTGAATATGTTTTAGGATACCTTTTTTGTAAAAGAGATTCTTTTACTTTTTCGTAAGATTTTTCTTGTATTGAATTTATAACATTATTTGAATTTATATTATCTCTTTTAGATATTTCAAAAACAAGTCTTGTAATTTCTCTTATTTTATTTATTCCGAAAAACGGAAACTTTTTTTGTATATTTGAACTGATTAAAGAAATGTTACTATCCATTATTACTTATAAAATCACAAATTGCATCTGCAAGTTCCTGTCTTACATTTAACAACTGCGTTCTTTGTTTTTCATCCAATTCCGTTTCAAACGGACTTGCTTCCGATATATGATCGGTAACATAAAATAATGCTATAGCTTTTTTATTTATTGCCGAAGCTGCAGAAAACACTGAAGAACATTCCATATCTATTGCATTTATTTTGTTTTTATCAAACCAATCTTTATATGTTCTTTGTAAAACAATGGAATTAGATGTAACACATTTAACTTGTATTATATCTTGTTTTGTTTTTGATAAGAAGTTTTCAAGAAGTATTGTTGAAGGATAATATGAATCCGGATTTCTCTTCATTTCAAGCATTTCCGAAAAACTTTCAAAATTGAATACTTTTTTTACTATGAGTTTATCCGCTATTTTTACATCACCGACACCGCCGCAACTGCCGAACAATATTATATTTTCACAAGCGGAATTTTTTAAACATAAAACTATATCCCCGACCAAAAAATTATTTTTTGTTGATATTACGGTAACATTTTTATAATTCATTATTTTCGCAAAAAAGAGATTGTTTCTTTTGGGTTTACCAAGTTTTTCAAATAATGAATGGTCCGATACGGGACAAATAATGCAATTCTTTTTTATTTCTTTTAAATTTATACCTAAATTTAACGATAAATCTAACATTTTTACTCTCTAATTATTAATGATGATGTCCACAACATCCGCTGCAACAGCCGGAACTTTGTTTAGCTGCACAATCTGAAGCTGTTGTATGAGAACAGCCTTGTGAATGTGAAGTTCCTGCAGAAAAAAGTGAAAATTGTTTTTCTACTTCTTTGCTTTTACATTCAGGACATTCTATTTCTTCTTTGTTTATTGAAAACACCATCTTTTCAAATTTTGTACCACATTTTTTACAAACAAATTCAAATAAAGGCATACTATCTTCCTTGAGCTTTTTCTACTGCCACTTTATGACCTTTTATATTACTGTTATTTAATGCATCTATTATCTGTTGAGCATATTCATTCGGTACTTCAACAAAAGAAAACTTATCGAAAATATCTATTGAACCGACTATATCACCACTCAATCCTGTTTCCCCAGCAATTGCGCCGACAAAATCTCCCGGTCTTACTTTCTTGCTTTTACCGATACTCATAAACAATCTTGTCATACCGGCTTCTTTTGCTATTCCATGTCTGTTTTTTTTGCTGTTTGAAAATCTTTTTTTAGAGTTTTTATCTCTGGAAAAATCCCTTTCAAAATTATTTACGGTCATATCTATATCTTCATGCTTTTCAGGATTTTCTACCTGTAACATCATTTCAAACAACGCTGCCGCAACATCAACGGATGTTATATTATCCGTTATTAAAGATTCTATCTTCGTTATATATTTTTCAAAAGTATTTTTCTTTAATGTTTCTTTAAGCTTTTCCATAAAAGAAGATATTCTCAAATTCTCAACATCTGCAAGTGAAGGAACAGGCATCCTTTTTATGGTAACTTTAGCATATCTTTGAATATCTCTTATTTTATAGATATCTTTACCTGCAACAAAACTGTAAGCTTTACCTGTTCTGCCGGCTCTGCCGGTTCTTCCTATTCTGTGAACATAAGATTCTATGTCTTGCGGTATATCAAAATTAAATACCGCTTCAACATCATCAACATCTATACCTCTGGCCGCAACATCGGTGGCAACAAGTATCTCTATTTTACAGTTTCTGAATTTATCCATAACCCTGTCTCTTTGAGTTTGATTCATATCACCGTGTATAGCATCTGCAGAATATCCTCTTACCTGTAATTGTGCAGTAACTTCATCAACTCTTCTTTTCGTATTACAAAATACTAATGAAAGTTTAGCATCCGCAATATCTATACATCTTGCCAATGCTTCAAGTTTTTGATGTTCTCTCACTTCGCAATATAATTGTTCTGTTTGCGGAACGGTAAGCTTTTCATGAACAACTTTTATATTTACAGGATTTTTTTGATATTTTTTTGTAAGAGCTAAAAATTCTCTGGGCATAGTTGCAGAGAAAAAAACAGTTTGTTTATCTTGAGATAAATTTTTAAGTATAAGTTCTATATCATCTCTGAAACCCATATCCAACATTTCGTCTGCTTCATCTAAAACAACAATTTTTGTATTATCAAGTTTTATTGTTTGTCTTTCTATGTGGTCAATAATTCTTCCGGGAGTTCCTATTACTATATGAGCACCTTTATGAAGCGCAGCCATTTGCCTTACTATAGGTTGTCCACCGTAAACAGGAACTATATTTATACCTTTTTTATATTTTGATAATGCTTTTAACTCTTCGGCTACCTGTATTGCAAGTTCTCTTGTAGGACACATAATAAGAGCCTGGACTTTCTTTTCTTTAGGTAAAATTTTTTCCAATATTGGAATTCCGAAAGCTGCAGTTTTACCTGTTCCTGTTTGTGCCTGACCTATAAGATCAACACCTTCTATCATCTTAGGTATTGCCAAAGATTGTATAGGTGTAGTTTCTTCAAAACCCATATCAGCAACAGCTTTCAATATTTCAGGTGATAAATTTAATTCGGTAAACTTTAACTTATCCATTATTATTTTTGCTCCATTATTTTCTTAACCGTTTCCACATCAACATCGGTATCACAACAACCGTCTTTAAGTAAAGGAACAAATTGTGTTATCACTTTTAAACTATCCGTCATTTTTATACCTTGTGCACCTTCAAAATGACAAGCAACAGCAACAACTGCTTTTGTTTTTTGTTCTACCAATATATTATAAATTGCTTTACCGCCTTTCATAATATAAACTTTTTTATAACCAAGTTCATTGGCAAGTTTTTGTATTTGGGCAATTTTACAACCGCCGCACTTTACACAAGAATAATAAGTTCCTTCATCTATCGCTTTACATTGTTTTGTATTTCGCATACAATGCGGTAATAGAACCAACCTTTCAGAAAAATCTATAGCTTTAAATTTTTCTGCCATTGATGAATTTTTTTTGTTTATAAATTTTATGTAATTATTTTTATTGATATTTTTAAAATCAAAGCATAATTTCATATTTTTTTATTTTAACAAATAGTATTATAAAATTGCAAAAAAAATCAGTTTTCATATTAATAATTTGTAAATTATGATTTAAGGACTATTTAATTTATAAATCTTTATTGTATGTCCTTTATATAAAAGACTTTTAACTAAAACAAAATTATCTTTAATATAATTTATAAATTTTTCTGCTTGTTTTACTCTGTTATCAATATATTTTTTTTTGGTTTCTTCCGTTTGAAAAGAATCATTTCTTAAATAAATATTATATTCTTTCAAAACATATTCTTCACTTGTTTTATCAAGCAATCCGTCTTCATCGGTTATAACAACATCAAAACCGGTTCGAAAATCATCAAAGGAAAAAACAATATTATATTTTAAATATATATTGCTTATAACCGCCAATGTACAAACATCTAAATACCCTATAATTGTTGTATCCCATAAAAAAATTCTTTTAACAGAATATTTATTTATATCACTAAACAATTCCAAATTAAAATTAAGTTCTTCTTTACTTTTAATATAAGTCTTATTTAAAATACGATTATTATAATATAAGTCTTTAAAAATAAAATCATTTTTCGAATAAACAAAGTATATATACTGAAACGAATAAATTATTATTATAAACAACACCAAAGATTTTTTAATATTTTTTATATTTGTTATATTTGTTATAAAAACAGAACTTATTAAAATTATTGCAGGAACAAACCCCAAACAATATTCCGGCAATTTATAATGCGGCATAAATGTTATCATCATCCATGGTACAACAAACCATAACAAGATTATCCACTTATTTCTATTTTTATATTTATATATAAACCATATTAGACCTGCAATAAACAATATGAATATCGGTGGTGACAACAAATATTCACTTAATCCTGTAGTCGTTACTCTCAAACTATCAAAAGAAAAGACAGATACAGAATCTGCTGTTGAATCATATAGAACTTTATTAATTATTTCTGTTCTAAAGTAATGACAACCTGATATTAAAGCTCCAATTAATATTGTTAATAAAATATTTATTGTATTCTTCTTTTCTGTCTTCTCTATTAAACTTCTTATTACAACATACAACCATGGTGTAAAAAAATATGGTAAAAATTCATCTTTTACCAATAATCCTAATCCAACTGTTAATCCATATAATATACTCCATTTAGTATTTTTAAAATTATTTAATTTTATTAAACAATATATATTGGGTATCATTGCTATCATTACATGATATTCTTGATGTCCATATTGTCTGCTTAATTGATATATTGCCGGGGTTAATGCAAACAATACCATAGCAATATTACCTGTTTCTTTATCTTTTAATTCTAATCCTATTTTATATATAAAATATAATGCTATCAGAAAGAAAATATAATTTACAAATATTATTTGTAAATCAAAATATTGGGTTCCAAAAACAAAGAACATTGCTTTCATTATCCATGTTATTAATGGTGCATTATAATAAAAATACCCTGTTCTAAAAATGTCATTAAAATGAACAGCAGAATCATCATTAGGAAAAATAGGAGTGTTGAAATACCACCAAATAAAATTTCCAATACAATACAATACCGCTATTATTATAAATATCAAGAATGGTGAGTTTTTTTGAAATATTTTCATTATTTATTCAAGATTTTTAAATATTTTATCAAACTCTTCAAGAGTTGTTATTTTATTGAACTGATTTCTTATACTGCATGCATTAGGTAATC
>JAFXOB010000212.1 GCA_017529005.1 Elusimicrobiota bacterium | reverse complement strand
TTTACTTTCTTTAATTGCTTTTTTAGTTTCATCAGCATTTTGTTTTTTACCTGACAAACATTGAATTACCGGTTTAAAATGAGTTATTACTCTTGTTCTTCTGTAAGGTTCTTTTGCTATAAAAACAGTTAATCCTAATAAGGCAATTAAGCAAATAATAATAAATCTTTTAGTGTCTATTTTAGCTATTAAAAGCAGTGCAAACCACAGACAAAATATTAAAGCTGTAGATCCTAAATCTCTTTGTAAAAAAATTATTAGTGAACAAAATACCGAAACATAAATAACCGGAAACAGATTTTTTTCCCAAGTGTTAATATAGGGTTTGTTTCTGCTTATAAAATCTGACATTATTATTACCATTACAAGTTTTGCAATTTCAGAAGGCTGAAATTGAAAAGAAAGAACAATCATTGGGATGGGAAACCATCTGTGAGCTCCTTTATGTGCGGGGAAAAAAATCGGTAAAATTAATAATATTGTTGTGAAAATAAAAAGTAATAAATTTTTGCCTTGATATTTTTTATAATTTATAAAAGATGCAACAATACAAGAAATAAACCCTATAAAAATATTAATCAAATGCTTTTTTATACAACTGTAAGGTGCAGTTAAATCTACCATATGACTGCAGGAACCGACGGCTAATATTCCGAATATAAGTAAAAAAATGGTAACAACTATTAATATTTTAATGTCGTTATTTCGTTTTAAGTGTGTTATTTTTGGAGTATCTTTTATCATGTTTATTTAATTGTTAAAACAAATTTTTTAAATTCTCTTCCCCTGTGTTCAAAATCGTTAAATTGGTCAAAAGATGCACAGGCAGGGGAAAATAATACTATGTCTCCCTGTTTTGCAACAGAATGTATTTGTTTAATTGCGTTTGATAATGTGTTACATTCTGTCATCGGAGCGGAACCTTTAAGTTGTTTTTTTATAATATTTGCAGCTTCACCGATTAAGAATATATTTTTAACTTTTTTCTTTATGAGATTAAAAATCGGTTTGTACGGGCTTCCTTTGTCTTGACCACCGAGTATAAGTTGAATATTTTTATCAAAAGATTCAAGTGCAACTTTTGTAGAATCTACATTTGTTCCTTTAGAATCATTATAATATTTAACACCGTTTATTTCTTTTACAAACTCTATTCTATGTTCTACACCTTTAAATTTTGATATTACTTTTTCAATTACGGATTTCTTTGTTCCTGCAATATAACTTGCTGCTGTTGATGCAAGAATGTTATCTATATTATGTTTTCCAGGAATATTTATTTTAGGAGTTAATTTTATAGTTTTTGTTCCTTTCTTTAAGTAAATAATTCCGTCTTTATAAAAAATACAATTTTTAGAGCCGGTATCGTTAAATGCAATTTTATTTGCTTTCGTTTTTAAAATAGATTTCTTTAAATATTTATCTTTGAAGTTATATATTGCATAGTCTTGTTTTTTTTGGTTTATAAATATGTTAGCTTTAGCTTTCACATAATTTGCCATTGTGTGATGATGTTTTAAATGGTCCGGAGTGATATTTAAGCTGACACTTATATTTGGCCTAAAGAAGGGGGAATCTTCAAGTTGATAAGAAGATAATTCTAAAACCAAAACAGATTTTGAATTTAGTTTAGTTACAACTTCAGATATAGGAAAACCGATATTTCCTGCAACAAATGTATTCTTATATCCTTTTTTTATTATCTCATAAATTAAAGTTGTAGTTGTAGTTTTCCCGTTGGTGCCCGTTACTGCAATTATTTTTTTAGGCTTTGCAAAATTTAATGCAAAATCAAGTTCGCTTAAAACAGGTATTTCTTGTTTTTTTGCTTGTTTTAAAATATCAAGTTCGCCGGGTAACCCGGGACTTTTTACTATTATGTCGCAATCGAGTACTTTTTGAGAATGTTTTCCGAACTCGGTTTCAACTTTTTTGTTTAAGTTCATTTGTTTATGAGTTCTTGTTTTACCGCTGTCGCTTGCAAACACATTATAACCTTTAGCTACTGCTAAATTTGCACAGGCAATTCCCGATTTTCCCAACCCCAATACAGCAATTTTTATACCGTTGTTTTTTAACATGATTTTATCTTAATTTAAGAGAAGCAATTGCTATAATTGCAAGAATGATTCCTACAATCCAAAATCTTATCGTTACTTTTGTTTCCGCAAGTCCGCCAAGTTCAAAATGGTGATGTATCGGCGCCATTCTGAAAACTCTTTTTTGAGTTCTTTTAAAGACGGAAACTTGTATCATAACGGATAATGCTTCTGCTACAAATATTCCTCCTACTATAAAAAGAATAAGTTCTTGTTTTATAAATACGGCAGATAATCCTAAAAGTCCGCCTAAGCATAAACTGCCGGTATCTCCCATAAAAATTTCTGCAGGATAAGAATTGTACCATAAAAAGCCGAGTCCAGCTCCGAACAGTGCCGTTAAAAACACGGAAATTTCACCTGCTCCCGCAACATAAGGAACTTTTAAATATGAGCTTATGTGAGAATGCCCTATAAGATAAGAAAATACGGCTAAAGTTAATGCTGCTATTATAATGTTTCCTGTTGCAAGACCGTCAAGACCATCCGTTAAATTAACCGCATTTGAACTTCCTACTATAACGAGAAAAATTAAAACAAAATATAAAAAAGACAGTTCAAGAAAAGTTGTTTTTAAATAAGGAATATTTAATGATGTTGCATAGTGAGCATTTGTGGGATAAAAATATAAATATATTATTACAAGTATTGCAAATATGGATTGAAACAATAATTTTTTCTTTGCGGATAATCCTTTAGGATTTTTCTTTACCAACTTCAAATAATCATCTACAAAACCTATCATGCCGAAATATATAGTTGCTGCTATTAACCATAAAATAAAAGGATTGTCTAATCTTGCCCATAAAACGGTTGAAAAAAGTAATGATAATATTATTATAAGACCGCCCATAGTTGTAGTTCCGGATTTTACCTGATGCGTTTTTGGCCCGTCTGATCTTACAGTTTGACCTATTTTATATTTTTTTAAATTTTTTATTATAACAGGCCCTATAAAAAATGTTATTATCAAACTTGTTAATATTGCTCCGCCTGCTCTAAATGTAATGTATTGAAACAGATTTATGTTAAGTAATGTGTGAAAAAGATAATAGAACATGTTATTTTATTCCTTTTTTTATTTTATCAACGGCAATAATATCATTATAAACTTCATCAAGTTTCATACCTCTTGAACCTTTTATAAAGATTAAAGAATTTTCCGTTAAATCTTGTTGTAGTTCTTCGCAGAGAATTTTTTTTGATATAAAAAATTTAGATTTTTTATCATGAAGTTCACTTTTTATATAATTAACCAAATCGCCCAATAAATAAACAGATTTTATATAAGGTAACGAGTTTATATATTTGCCTGTTTCCGCATGATATTTTGCGGAATTTTCTCCCAATTCCAACATGTCACCTAAAACCAAAATAACGTCTCTGTTCGGGTATGATTGTGCAAGACTTTTTATTGATTCGTGCATAGATGTAGGATTTGCATTATAAGCATCATTTACAATAATGGCACCGTTTTTTAGTGTATAAGATTGCATTCTCATTTTGGGAGGTTCGCATTTAGCCAACCCTTCTTTTATATCTTGAATTGAAAAACCTAATCCGTAAGCAACTGCCGCAGCCCCTAAGGCATTAAATATGTTAAATTTACCTTTTATAGGCAGTTCTATGGTTTCTTTCTTTCCTTCTATGTACATATCGAATAAAGGCTTATCTAACCATAATTTTATATTTTTTGCATATACATCGGCACCGCTGTATAAACCGAAAGTAATAACTTTTTTTGTTGTTTGCGGGATAATTGATTTTAAATAATTGTTATCATTGTTTAAAACTATAAAACCATCATTATCTATACCATCTATCAATGTTCTTTTTTCCCGTAAAACATTTTCCGGAGTTTTAAAAAATTCCAAATGTGAATTTCCTATATTGGTTATTATTCCGCAATGCGGAGCAGTAATATCCGTTAAAACTTTTATTTCGCCGAATTCAGAAGTCCCTATTTCAAAAGTAGCATATTCCGTATCGCTTGTAAGATTAAATACCGTTAACGGAACACCTATTCTGTTATTAAAATTTCCTTTATTGGATAAAGTTTTACCTTTTTGTCTTAAAATTGATGCCAACATTTCTTTTGTAGTTGTTTTACCGT
>JAFXOB010000211.1 GCA_017529005.1 Elusimicrobiota bacterium | reverse complement strand
TAAAGCAATAACTCTATTAAATAATGATGAACAAAAATTAAAATTATACATATCTTATGATAGTATAACTCATAAATATGATATTTTCAATATTTATGAATTGAAAAAAGCAAACAATTATTTTTTTAATGTATTGTAATGTTTTATTAATGAAGCTGTTGAACAATTATGCTCGTTTGTCTTTTCACCTTTTAATTCCGGTAAAATAACATTAGCTAATTTTTTCCCAAGCTCCACTCCCCACTGATCGTAGCTGTTAACTTGCCAAATTATGCCTTGAACAAATATTTTATGTTCATACATCGCAATTAATGCTCCCAGAGTTTTCGGTGTAAGTTCATTCAATAAAATGCTGTTCGTGGGTTTATTTCCTTCAAACACTTTATGAGGAGCCAACATTTCTATATCTTCTTTTGATGTGCCGCTTTTCTCTAAAGCTTCTATGGCTTGTTCTTTTGTAAGTCCGAATGCCAAAGCTTCAGGTTGTGCAAAGAAGTTTGACATTAATTTTTCGTGATGGTCACCAACTCTTTTAGGCGGATTAATAATACCTATGAAGTCCGACGGTATCAATTTTGTTCCTTGATGTATAAGTTGATAGAAAGAATGTTGTCCGTTTGTTCCGGGTTCGCCCCATAATACTTGTCCTGTTTGATAGTCAACCTTCTCTCCGTTTCTGTTAATGGTTTTACCGTTACTTTCCATATCTGATTGTTGCAAGAAAGCCGTAAATCTGTGTAAATATTGACTATACGGCAATACAGTATAACTCTGAGCATTAAAGAAATTGTTATACCAAATTCCCAAAACAGCCATTATTACGGGAATATTTTGATCTATAGGAGCATTTATAAAATGTTGGTCCATTTCATAAGCACCTTCCAACAATTCTTTGAATTTGTCAAATCCTACGGCACAAGCTATAGGTAAACCTATTGCCGACCATAAAGAATATCTTCCGCCTACAAAATTCCAAAATTCAAACATATTGTTTGTATCTATACCGAATTCTGCAACTTTTTCTTTATTTGTCGATAATGCAACAAAATGGTTCTTAATAGCAGATTCTCCTAATTTTTCAACTAACCAAGTTCTTGCTGTATTTGCATTTGTCATTGTTTCTTGAGTTGTAAATGTTTTTGATGCAACAATAAATAAAGATGTTTCAGGATCTAATTTCCTTAATACTTCATATATATCTGCACCGTCAACATTTGAAACAAAATATACCTGAGGACCGTTTGCATAATATTTTAATGCTTCACATACCATTCTGGGTCCCAAATCCGAACCGCCGATTCCTATGTTTATAACGGCTTTAATTTCTTTTCCTGTAGCACCTTTCCATTTTCCGCTTCTCAAATTTTCGGTAAAATCTTTCATTTTATTAAGAACTTTCTTTATATCAATCATAACATCTTTTCCGTCAACATATACCGGGTTGTCGGACATGTTTCTCAATGCGGAATGAAGGACAGCTCTTTTTTCCGTCCAATTTATTTTTACACCGGAAAAAATCTTTTCCGTCCAGGATTTTAGATCACTTGCAACAACTAAATCCAATAATAATTGTTTTGTCTTATCATCAATGATATTTTTGGAATAATCGAATAAAATTCCGATATTATCAAGTCTTATACTGTATTTATTAAATCTGTCTTTATCTTGAAATAAATCTCTCATATGAACATTTTTCATTTTTTGTTCATAGTAGTTTTTTAAATTTGCGCATTCTTTAGATTGTGTCAATTTTCCTTGCATTTTAAACTCCTAACTAAAGTGTAAACTTATATCCTATTTTAAAAAGTATATCTTTATAAGTTATATTATTATCATTATCGGTTGCTTCGTATCTTGCCGTATATAATTCAAAAACATATTTTTCATATAATTCAAATCCAAAACCTCCGGCAACATAATAGCCCACAGTTGTTCCGCTGCCGTTAGATAAACTTGCATAAACATTATAACCGCCATCTATTCTTAAATAAGGTTTATATTCCCCAAAATTGCCAAATGGACACCAAATTATACCAACGTAAACAGGAAGCATTGAAAATTTTGTTTTGTTATAAGATCCTTTATCAAACGACTCATCTTCAGATGCTTTTTTTCCCATACTTACGTTTCTGTTTATTAAATAATCAAAACCTAAAGCCACTGCAAAATAATCGCTAAAGAAATACCTTCCTTCCGCGCCGATATTAACGGCAATATCAACTTCATAGTCACTTCTAAATGTTCCCGGTAAACAAATTGATACTTTCGGAACGATATCTATGGCATACAAACAACTTGTTGAAATGAACAATAATAATACTACCAAATATTTTTTCATATAACCCCTCCATGAAATAAAAAACAAAATTATTTTAGCAAAATTTTACACTTACTCCAATATTATTGTTGTTTCTTTGTAATAAACGTTTTTAAATAATAATAAGTCATAGTAAAAGCATTCGTTGCACCATATATTTTTGCTTCATAATTGCCAAACTCTTCATTTGGTATAACTTCGCATAATGTAAAGAATTTATAAATAGACAAATCTATACCTAATGTTTGATCGTAATTTGTTTTTGAAAAATAATGGTATTTATGCATTTTTGAATAATATAAATCTTCGGATTTTTTTATTTGCTCTATTATTATTTCCCCTTCTGCATCTATTTGCGGTTTTGCAATTAAAGCTATGACTATGCAAATGATTGTTGCTAATATACAAAAACTAATAATTCCCTTGATGGTTTTAACTAAAAAAGATTCTTGATTTTGTCTGTTTTTTATATTTTGTTTGGAATTGAAAGATTGATGTTCTTGTGTATATTGTGAAATAACATTGGCAATATTTGCTTTAATATCTTTTTGTTGTTGTGTTAGAGTTTCTTTTGTTTTTTTTGTATAAGTATTATTCCTTCCGTATTTTGATTCTTCTTCGCTTTTTGAAGAATCATTAACATTAGTTGAATTTTTTTCCTCACTATTGTAAGAGTTTCCTCTGCCATATTTTGACTTCAAATCTTCATTAGACATAATATATACCCCTTTATAATAGTTATTTTATTCTTTTTATATTTGCACCGAGTTTTCTAAATTTTTTTTCCAGAGTTTCATATCCTCTGTCAAGATGATAAATTCTGGAAATTTCCGTTTTTCCCTTGGCACAAAGACCCGCCAAAACAAGAGCGGCTCCGGCTCTTAAATCCGAAACCATTACAGGTGCACCCGAAAGTTCTTTTACACCATGAATATAAACCTGTCTTCCTTCTATTTTTAAATTTGCACCTAATCTTTGTAATTCACAAACATGTAAAAATCTGTTTTCAAATACAGTTTCTTCTATTATCGAATTTCCCTTTGCAAGAGCCATTAATGCCATCCATTGAGCTTGAATATCTGTAGGAAATCCCGGATAAACTTCTGTCTTTATGTTTACGGGCTTTATTTCTTTTTTCCATTTTACAATTATTGTATCATTTTTTATCTTAATATCTGCTCCGGCTTCGACAAGCTTTTCTATTACAAAATCTAAATGTTTGGAATTAACTTTTGTTAATTTAATTTCACCTTTTGTCATGAGAGCTGCAATCATATAAGTCGCTGCTTCTATTCTGTCAGGAATAACATCATGATTAAATCCATGTAATTTATCAACACCTTCTATAGTTATTATTCTTGTTCCTGCCCCTGAAATTTTTGCTCCCATCTTTACTAAAACATCTGCCAAATCCTGAATTTCAGGCTCTTTTGCTGCATTTATTATTCTTGTTGTTCCTTTTGCCAACACACTTGCAAGTAAAACATTTTCCGTTGCACCTACACTGGCAAATCTAAATTCTATATCCGTTCCTATAAGTCTATCCTTTACAAATATTTTTATATATCCTTCTTTTAATTCTATTTGTGCCCCCATCTTTTTAAAAGCATCCAAATGAATATCTATAGGTCTTGCGCCAATTGAACAACCTCCGGGAAGAGAAACATCTACTTTCCCGAGCCTTGCAAGTAAAGGTCCCATAACCAAAACACTGGCTCTCATTTTTCTTACTAAATCATAAGGAGCTATATGATTTAATTTTGAGGATTTTTCACAACTTACAATATTTCCTTTTCTTAATGTTTTTTTACCAATGAAATTTAAAAAATCCACTGTTGTCTTTATATCGGCAAGTACCGGAACATTTTTAATTTTACATTTGTCGTCGGTTAATAATGTTGCAAAAAGTATAGGTAAAGCCGAATTTTTTGCTCCGGATATTTTAACTTCCCCGTTTAATTTTTTTCCGCCGTAAATAACTATTTTATCCATTTTGTGCTATCAAAATCCTATCTAAGTCAGAATAATCTTTTATTATCTTTACAAATAGAAAACTACTAAATAAATCCGCAATTTGTAAAGAAATATTTGCATTAAGTTCCAACAATAATATTCCTTTAGGGTTTAAATATTGAGAAACTTTATTTGCTATTATTTTATAAAAATACAAACCGTCCTTTCCTGCCACAAAAGCGGTTTTAGGTTCAAAAAACAACTCTTTTTCCAATCCTTCATACTCTTTTTCGGTAACATAAGGTGGATTAGATATAATTATATCAAATTTTTTATCAATAATATTATCAAACATATTACTTTCGATAAATTCTATTTTATTTGATACATTGTTTATTGTTGCATTATCTTCGGCAATTTGTAATGCTTCTTTACTTATATCACTTGCAGCAATAGATATGTTGGTATTATAATGAGCCAATGATATCGCAATTGCACCTGAACCCGTACATAAATCTAATACTGTTTTTGAATTGTTTTCTTTTATTAATTTATTTGTATGTTCGACAATTAATTCTGTTTCTTGCCTTGGAATTAATACATTAGGATTAACTTTAAATTTTAAACCCATAAATTCCGAAGTTCCTAAAATATAATCTACAGGTTCTCCGGTTATTCTTCTGTTTAAAAATTTTTGATATTGTTGACATTGTTCTTGAGTTAATATTTCTTGACGGATTGTCGGTAATTTATTTCTTGTTATTTTTAAAACATCACATAATAAAACTTCTGCATCAAGTTTAGCTTCCGTTATATTATGTGATGTTAAATATTCTGTTGCTTGTTTTAAAATATTAAAAATATTTGTTTCAGTCTGGCACATTTTTTTTGTATTAAATTTAAATTGCCGTTTTGTCGTTATATATTTGCGCTCTTCAATTTTTCTTCATTTTCACAAGATATAAGTTTTTCTATAAGTTCTGTTAAATCCCCGTCCATAACCTCTGTAATATTATAAACACTAAAACCTATTCTGTGATCGGTAATTCTGTTTTGTGGAAAATTATATGTCCTAATTTTTTCGGATCTGTCTCCGGAACCGACCTGTTGTTTTCTGTCGCTGGATAATTTTTGTTCTTGCTCTATCATTTTTTGTTCATATAATTTTGCTCTTAAAACTTTCATTGCCTTAGCTTTGTTTTTTATTTGACTTCTTTCATCTTGGCAAGCAACTACAAGCCCTGTAGGTAAATATGTTATTCTTATTGCAGAATCTGTTTTATTAACATGCTGTCCGCCTGCACCGCTTGCTCTGTATGTATCAATTCTTAGATCTTCCGGCTTTATTTCAACGTCGACTTCTTCTGCTTCAGGAAGAACTGCAACCGTTATTGCAGAAGTATGTACTCTGCCGGATGCTTCTGTTTCGGGAACTCTTTGTACTCTGTGAGTTCCTCTTTCAAATTTAAAATATTTCCAAACTTTATCTCCTGATATAGAAAAAACAACTTCTTTATAGCCGCCGAGACCGGTAGGATTAGAATCAATTATTTCGTGCTTCCAACCGTTTCTTTCTGCAAATCTTGTATAAGCTCTGAATAAATCACCTGCAAATAAAGCAGCTTCTTCTCCGCCTGTTCCGGCTCTAATTTCAACGATAATATCTTTATCTTCATGAGGATCCGGCGGAATTAACATAAGTCTTATTTCCGTTTCCATTTTTTCTTTATTTGCAACGGCTTGGTCATATTCGGCAAAAGCCATTTCTTTCATTTCTTTATCATCAGACTCTTTTAATTCATTTAAATCATCAATATCTTTTAACAATTTAAAATATTCTTTAGATTTTTCTACTATTGGCGATAAGTAAGAATGTTCTTTAGATAAAGCTCTGTATTGTTCCTGATCTGCAATTATATTGCTGTCACTGAGTTTTTGTTCAACTTCTTTAAATTTAGAATTAATTTC